>JASCOJ010000039.1 GCA_029959645.1 Microbacteriaceae bacterium PS02332
ACGCGTGGGAGATCGCCGCCGCGGTCGCGTTCCTCGCGTTACGCGCCTCGTCCTACATCACCGGGCTCTCGCTCCCGGTGGACGGCGGCCTGCTCCAGATGGGCCCGCACGGTGGCAGCCACATCACGTCGGACGACTGGCGCAGCGCCTGATCCACCCCGGAACGCGACGTGGGCGGCGGAGGGGAGGTCAGCTCCGGTAGTTCGGCGCCTCGACGACCATCTGGATGTCGTGGGGGTGCGACTCCTTCAGACCCGCCGGGGTGATCCGCACGAACTTGCCGCGGGCCTTGAGCTCCGGGACCGTCCGGCCACCGACGTAGAACATCGACTGCCGCAGGCCGCCGACGAGCTGGTACACGACGTTGCCGACCGAGCCGCGGTAGGGCACCTGGCCCTCGATGCCCTCGGGGATGAGCTTCTCGTCGGAGGGGACGTCCGCCTGGAAGTAGCGGTCCTTCGAGTACGAGGTCTTCTTGCCGCGGGTCTGCAGCGCGCCGAGCGAGCCCATCCCGCGGTAGGCCTTGAACTGCTTGCCGCCGACGAACACCAGGTCGCCGGGGGACTCGTCGGTCCCGGCGAGGAGCGAGCCGAGCATGACGGTGTCGGCGCCGGCCACGAGGGCCTTGGCGATGTCACCCGAGTACTGCAGGCCGCCGTCCGCGATGACCGGCACGCCGGCTTCGCGCGCGGCCAGCGAGGCCTCGTACACGGCGGTCACCTGCGGGACGCCGACACCGGCGACGACGCGGGTGGTGCAGATCGAGCCCGGCCCGACGCCGACCTTGACCGCGTCGACCCCGGCGTCGATGAGTGCCTGGGCCCCGGCGCGCGTGGCGACGTTCCCGCCGATCACGTCGACGCCGTCGAACGCGCGGTCGGCCTTGATGCGACGCACCATGTCGAGCACGCCCTCGCTCTCGCCGTTGGCGGTGTCGACGACGAGCACGTCCACACCCGCCTCGAGGAGCGCCTGCGCACGCTGCCACGCGTCGCCGAAGAACCCGATCGCGGCACCGACACGGAGCCGACCCTCGTCGTCCTTCGTGGCGTCCGGGTACTTCTCGCTCTTGTCGAAGTCCTTGACGGTGATGAGCCCGCGGAGCTTGCCGTCGGCGTCCACCAGCGGCAGCTTCTCGATCTTGTGCTGCGCGAAGATCGCCACGGCCGACTCGGGGTCGATGCCCTCGCGCGCGGTGATGAGCGGCGCCTTCGTCATGACGTCGCGGACGCGCGTCGTCGCCATCTCGAAGGGCGCGACGAAGCGCATGTCCCGGTTCGTGATGATGCCGACGAGCGTGCCGTCGCCCTCGACGACCGGCAGACCGGAGACACGGAACTGCCCGCAGAGCGCGTCCACCTCGGCGACGGTCGCGTCCGGGGTGGTGGTCACCGGGTTCGTGATCATGCCCGACTCGGACCGCTTCACCTTGTCGACGTAGGCCGCCTGGTCGGCGATCGAGAGGTTGCGGTGCAGGATGCCGATGCCGCCCTGGCGGGCCATGGCGATCGCCATGCGGGACTCGGTGACGGTGTCCATCGCGGCCGACAGCAGCGGCACGGCGACGGTGATCCGCTTGGTCAGGCGGGACGCCGTGGACGCCTCGCTCGGGATGACGTCGGTGTGCCCGGGGAGCAGCATGACGTCGTCGTAGGTGAGTCCGATGAATCCGAACGGATCCGGCTGGTCCATGGGTCCCCTTCGTGGGCGAGGTGAAGTGGTGTGCGACACCGGACGCAGCGTCGGGTTCCGGATGGGACATGGTAACGCGCGCGTGCTCCTCGCCATTCCGTCGGGCCTGGTCCGCCGGGGCCGCCGAGCCCGTCCTCGGGGCCGGCGGCAGCGCTGTACCGGCCAGACGGGAGGCTCCTCCCGCAGACCGCAAATCGACGCGCCTGCACAAGGTCACGGTTGCGGCACGATTTCCACAGGGAACCTGCCGGAAACACGGGGGACACAAAAAGTCCATATGGTCCTCGACTATCCCGACCGAGAGGCTCATCCGTGGGTTCCATCACTCCGCCGGGACCAGCGCTGCTGCGCCGGTTCCGCCGCGGGGCACCAGGCCGTCGTCGCCTGGTCCTCGCCGCCGTGCTCTTCCTCGCCCTGCTCGCCACCTTCGCCGTCGACTGGGCCGTCGCGCCCATGGCCCATGCGGCGACGAGCGCTCCATCCGCCAGCAGCGCCCCGGCCAGCACCGGTCCGTGCGTGGTCAGCCCGACCAACGGGTGCGTCCAGGGCACGATCCTCGACTCCGAGCGGAAGCCCGCCGAGGGCGTGGACGTCGCCGTCTCCGGACCGGGCTCCTTCACGGGCAGGTCGACGACGAACGCCGACGGCCGCTGGTCGGTCAGCGTCACCACCGCCGGGTCCTACGAGGTCAAGGTCGACCAGGACTCGCTGCCGAAGGGCCAGTACCTGACCGACGCGAAGGACGCCGAGCGCACCGTCCAGGCCAACCTGAACGCCAACGCCGGCACGATCTTCCAGCTCTCCGACCAGGAGGGCGCCACCTCCGACACGGGATCGACCAGCGTCAGCGCCGCCCGGTTCTGGCAGCAGTTCGTCTCGGGCATCCGTCTCGGCCTGCTCATCGCCCTCGCCTCGATCGGCCTCTCGCTGATCTACGGCACCACCGGGCTGTCGAGCTTCTCGCACGGTGAGCAGGTCACCCTCGGCGGGCTCCTCGCCTACGTGTTCGCCAACCGGCTCGGGTGGGACATCTGGCTCGCCGGCATCGTCACGGTGCTCCTGTGTGCGGCGACCGGGTACCTGCAGGACGCAGGCATCTGGAAACCGCTCCGGAAGCGCCGGATCAGCCTCACCCAGCTCATGATCGTGACGATCGGCCTCTCGATCGCCGCGCAGTACGCCTTCCAGTACTTCTTCGGTGCCGCGACGGTCCGCATCCAGCAGGGCAACCCGGAGACGGTCACCTTCGCGGGCATCACGCTCACGGTCCAGTCCTACGTGGCGATGGCCATCGCGCTCGTCGTGCTCATCGCGACCGGTCTGTTCCTCGGGAAGACCCGCTTCGGCCGGGCGACCCGCGCCGTGTCGGACAACCCGGCACTCGCCGCGGCCTCCGGCATCGACGTCGACCGCGTCATCCGCTTCGTGTGGACCCTCGCCGCCGGCCTCGCGGGCCTCTCGGGCGTGATGCTCGGCCTCGTGCTCAACGGCGTGAACTGGCAGACCGGTCTGCAGCTCCTGCTCCTGATGTTCGCCTCGGTGACCCTCGGCGGTCTCGGGACGGCCTACGGCGCACTCGTCGGGTCGATGATCATCGGCATCGTCGTCGAGCTCACGAACCTCGTCCTGCCCGGTGACTTCAAGTACGCCACCGCCCTCGTCATCCTCATCCTCATCCTGCTGTTCCGGCCGCAGGGCATCTTCGGCCGTGCCGAGCGGATCGGCTAAGGAGCACCCGCATGGACTACATCCTCCAACTGCTCAGCTCGCTGACGCAGGAAGCACTCGCCCCGACGACCGCGGCGTTCGCCCTCGCGGCCATCGGCCTGAACGTGCACTTCGGCCTCACCGGCCTCGTCAACATGGGCCAGGCGGCGTTCCTGCTGCTCGGCGCCTACGGGTTCGCCATCTCGATCACGAACGGGCTGCCGATCGGCCTCGCGGTCCTCGTCGCACTGGCCGTCGCGATCGTCTTCGCGATCATCCTCGGCATCCCGACCCTGCGGTTGCGCGGTGACTACCTGGCGATCGTGACGATCTCCGGCGCCGAGATCATCCGCATGGTCGGCCGGTCGAGTCTCCTGACCACCACCACCGGCGGGTCGAACGGCATCACCGGCTCCAGCTACCGCGACCCGTTCAACGCGCTGAGCTTCCTGCCCGACGGCACGACGAGCATCCTCTGGTTCACGTACTCGAACAACGGTGTCAACGGCTGGTGGATCCGCATCGTCGGCTGGGGCCTGGTCGCCCTCTTCACGCTCGTGCTGTTCCTCCTCATGCGCAGCCCGTGGGGCCGCGTCGTGAAGGCCATCCGCGAGGACGAGGACGCCGTCCGCTCCCTCGGCAAGAACGTCTACTCGTACAAGATGCAGGCGCTCGTCTTCGGTGGTGCCCTCGGCGCCCTCGGCGGCATCATCTACGTCCTGCCGAGCTCGGTGCAGCCGGACGCCATGGGCCGCTCGATGACGTTCTTCATCTGGACGGCGCTCATCCTCGGTGGGGCCGCGACGGTGTTCGGCCCGGTGCTCGGGTCGATCCTGTTCTTCGTCCTCCGCCTGTTCATCCGCACCATCGCGGGTGACTTCATCCCGAACTCGATCATGAACGCCCAGCAGGCCGAGCAGTTCTCCTACGTGCTCGTCGGCGTCGCGCTCATGCTCCTCATCGTCTTCCGCCCGCAGGGTCTCCTCGGGAACAAGAAGGAGCTGACGTTCAGTGTCTGACCCGACCACCATCCAGCGCGTCCCGGGCGCCGCGAAGCCCGACGCGATCCTGACCGTCGACAACATCACCCGGAAGTTCGGCGGCATGACCGCGGTCGACGTCGACCACCTCGAGGTGCAGCGCGGTCAGATCACGGCCCTGATCGGGCCGAACGGCGCCGGCAAGACCACCTTCTTCAACCTGCTCACCGGCTTCGACAAGCCGTCCAGCGGCAAGGAAGCCCGGTGGCAGTTCAACGGCAAGACGCTCGGCAACACCGGGGCAGCCAAGGTCGCCCGCGCCGGCATGGTCCGCACCTTCCAGCTGACGAAGGCGCTCTCCCGCCTCACGGTGATGCAGAACATGCTCCTCGGCGCGAAGGACCAGCCGGGCGAGAACTTCTTCGCCGCGCTGATCAGCCCGGTGTGGAAGAAGCGCGAGCAGGAGATCACCGCCAAGGCCGAGGACCTGCTCGACCGGTTCAAGCTCCTCGAGAAGAAGGACGACTACGCCGGATCCCTCTCCGGTGGTCAGCGGAAGCTCCTCGAGATGGCCCGTGCGCTGATGTCCGACCCGACGATGATCATGCTCGACGAGCCGATGGCCGGCGTGAACCCGGCGCTGACGCAGTCGCTGCTCGGGCACATCCAGTCCCTCCGGGACGACGGCATGACCGTCCTCTTCGTCGAGCACGACATGCACATGGTCCGACACATCTCGGACTGGGTCGTCGTGATGGCGGAGGGCAGGGTCGTCGCCGAGGGCCCGGCCGCCACCGTGATGGACGACCAGGCCGTGATCGACGCCTACCTCGGCGCCCACCACGACACCGACCTCGGTGACGACTCGCTCCTCAACGAGGAGACCTACGAGGAACTCGCCGACGAGGTCGCAGAAGAGGACGCGGCGGACGCCGCCGACGAAGGGAAGGCGACCCGATGACGGACGCGACGAACGGAGCGGGCGCGACGAACGGGGCGGGCGCGAGCCGGGCCTCCGGTGCGGAGCCGGCGGCCGTGGCCGTCACCCCCGGGAGCACGACCCCCGGCAGCACGACCCCGCGCGCCGCGACCGGCGGCGCCACCGCCGTGCAGGACCGCGAGCCCGTGATGCGGGCCGACAACCTGGTCGCCGGGTACCTGCCTGGCGTGAACATCCTCAACGGCTGCGACCTCGTCTGCTACCCGGGCGAGCTCATCGGCATCATCGGCCCGAACGGCGCCGGCAAGTCGACGCTCCTCAAGGCGCTGTTCGGCCTGGTGAACGTCCGCGAGGGCGCCGTCACGCTGCAGGGCGAGGACATCACGAACCTCAAGGCGAACAAGCTCGTGCAGGCCGGCGTCGGCTTCGTGCCGCAGACGAACAACGTCTTTCCGTCGCTCTCCATCGAGGAGAACCTGCAGATGGGGCTGTACCTGCGACCGAAGAAGTTCAGCGAGCGACTCGAGGTCATCTACGACCTGTTCCCCGTCCTCGGGCAGCGCAAGGGCCAGCGGGCCGGGTCGCTCTCCGGTGGTGAGCGGCAGTCGGTCGCGATGGCGCGGGCGCTCATGATGGACCCGAAGGTGCTGCTGCTCGACGAGCCGAGTGCCGGTCTGTCGCCGGTGCGCCAGGACGAGACGTTCATCCGTACCCGCCGCATCAACAAGGCCGGCGTGTCCGTGATCATGGTCGAGCAGAACGCCCGCCGGTGCCTGCAGATCTGCGACCGCGGCTACGTCCTCGACCAGGGCCGGAACGCCTACTCGGGCACCGGCCGCGAGCTCGCCGACGACCCGAAGGTGATCGAGCTGTACCTCGGGACGCTCGCGAAGGACGTCGACGCCACCAAGTAGGCCGTCGACCGCGGGTGTCGCTGTGGGGGCGGCATCCGCACCGAACGGGGTCGCGCCGGCTGCCATGGGCGCCGCGCGGCCCCGTTCCCCGTGCCCGGGCGGAGCGCCCGCACTGGTCGGGAGGCCCTGCCCGGCTCGGTGGGTCGGGTACCGTTCCGCAGGTGCGCACCCCGAAGGAACCCGTGCTCGACACCGGCGTCTGGCTGGTGTTCGGCGTGCTCTTCGTGGGGGCGGCACTGCTCCTCAAGGCCACCGCGGCGCTCGTCGTCGTGCTGCTCGTCCTCGCCCTGCTGCTCGGCCTGACCCTCCGGGTGCTCCGGCGGCGGCGGGGTCGTCGCCGCTGACCCGCCCCGCTGCACCGTCCGCCCGTGTCACCGGCAGGGCCTGCCCGGTAGGGTTGCCGGGTGAGTGAAGTCGAGATCGGTGCAGGCAAGCGCGGACGTCGGGCGTACGCGTTCGACGACATCGCGGTGGTCCCCTCGCGGCGGACCCGTGACCCGCGCGACGTCAGCGTCTCGTGGTCGATCGACGCGTTCACGTTCGAGTCGCCGATCCTGTCGGCGCCGATGGACTCCGTCGCCTCGCCCGCGACCGTCATCGAGATGGGCCGCCTCGGCATCCTCGGCGTGCTCGACCTCGAGGGGCTGTGGACCCGCTACGAGGACCCGACGCCGTACTTCGCCGAGATCCGCGAACTGACGGACGGCAACGTCACGAAGCGCATGCAGGAGATCTACGCCGAGCCGGTCAAGGCCGAGCTGATCACCGCACGCCTCGCCGAGATCCGTGCCGCCGGGGTCCCGGTCGCCGGCTCGTTGAGCCCGCAGCGCACGCAGGAGTTCTCCCAGACGGTCGTCGACGCCGGTGTCGACCTGTTCGTCATCCGCGGCACCACCGTGTCCGCCGAGCACGTGTCGCAGAGCACCGAGCCGCTCAACCTCAAGAAGTTCATCTACGAACTCGACGTCCCGGTCATCGTCGGCGGCGCGTCGACCTACACGGCGGCGCTGCACCTCATGCGCACCGGTGCCGCGGGCGTGCTCGTCGGGTTCGGCGGCGGCGCGGCCTCCACCACGCGGGCCGCGCTCGGCATCCACGCGCCGATGGCGACCGCCGTGGCGGACATCGCCGGAGCCCGCCGCGACTACATGGACGAGTCCGGTGGCCGCTACGTGCACGTCATCGCCGACGGCGGTCTCGACACCGCCGGCGACGTCGTCAAGGCCATCGCGATGGGTGCCGACGCCGTGATGCTCGGCACCGCGCTCGCGCGTGCCTCCGAGGCGCCCGGTGGCGGCTTCCACTGGGGCGCCGAGGCGCACCACCCGGAGCTGCCCCGCGGCCGCCGGGTCGAGGTCGGCACGATCGGCAGCCTCGAGAGCATCCTGCACGGCCCCACCCCGACGTGGGACGGCCGCGCGAACCTCGTCGGTGCCCTGCGTCGTTCGATGGCGACCACCGGGTACTCCGACGTCAAGGAGTTCCAGCGTGTAGAAGTGGTCGTGGCGCCGTACCACCGCTGACGGCGGTGCGCCCGCGGAGGTCCTGCGGGTGTCGCTCCGGTGCCGATCGGCGACGGAGGCGAGCATGACGACCACGGTCACGGGCGGGAAGACGCCCAGCGGGACGACCACCACGGCGGGGTTCGACCCGGCGACGAAGCTCGGCCCCGACGAACGCGCTGCGGCGATCGAGACCATGAAGACCACCGAGCTCGACGTCCTGGTCGTCGGCGGTGGGATCGTCGGCGGCGGTGCGGCACTCGACGCCGTCACGCGCGGGCTGTCGGTCGGGATCGTGGAGGCCCGCGACTGGGGATCGGGGACGTCCAGCCGGTCGTCGAAGCTCGTGCACGGCGGCATCCGCTACCTCGAGCAGCTCAACTTCACGCTCGTCCGCGAGGCGCTCATCGAACGCGGCCTGCTGCTGCAGCGGATCGCACCGCACCTGGTGAAGCCGGTCCGGTTCCTCTACCCGCTGAACCACCGGGTGTGGGAGCGCTTCTACATCGGGATCGGCATGGCGATGTACGACGTCTTCAGCTGGTCCGGCGGTCGCCCGCCCGGCGTGCCCCACCACCGGCACCTCACCCGGAGCCAGGTGCTCCGCTCGATGCCGTCCCTGAAGAAGGACGCGTTCGTCGGCGGCATGACCTACTACGACGCCCAGGTCGACGACGCACGCTACGTCGCCTCGCTGGTGCGCACCGCCGCGTCCTACGGAGCGCACGCGGCCTCCCGGGTCCGGATCGAGGGGTTCATCAAGGTCGGCGAGCGGGTCGTCGGGGCCCACGCCCACGACATCCAGACCGGCGAGCACTTCGACATCCGTGCGAAGCAGGTCGTCAACGCGACGGGCGTCTGGACCGACGACACCCAGGCCATGGTCGGCACGCGCGGTCAGTTCAAGGTCCGTGCGTCGAAGGGCGTGCACCTCGTCGTCCCGCGCGACCGCTTCCAGTCCAACTCGGGCATGATCCTCCGCACCGAGAAGAGCGTCCTGTTCGTGATCCCGTGGGGCCGACACTGGTTGATCGGCACGACCGACACCGACTGGTACCTCGACAAGGCACACCCGGCGGCGACCGCGGCGGACATCGACTACATCCTCGAGCACGTCAACCGGGTGCTCGCCGTCCCGCTGACCCGTGAGGACGTCGAGGGCGTCTACGCCGGCCTCCGCCCGCTGCTGGCCGGGGAGTCCGAGGCGACCTCGAAGCTCAGCCGTGAGCACGTCGTCGCACACACCGCACCGGGACTCGTCGTCGTCGCCGGCGGCAAGTGGACCACCTACCGCGTGATGGGCAAGGACGCCATCGACGAGGCCGTCGCCGCGATGGACGGCAGGATCCCGGAGTCGACGACGCAGGACATCCCCCTGCTCGGCGCCGAGGGGTACCCGGCCGCCTGGAACAAGCGCGGCCGGACGGCCAAGTCGGCCGGCGTCCACAAGGTGCGCATCGAGCACCTGCTCAACCGGTACGGGACCCTGGCGAGCGAGGTCCTGCAGCTCGTCGAGGAGGACCCCTTCCTCGCCGAGCCGCTGCCCGGCGCCGACGACTACATCGGCGCCGAGGTCGTGTACGCGGCGTCGCACGAGGGCGCACTGCACCTGGAGGACGTCCTCGCCCGCCGCACCCGGATCTCGATCGAGGCGTGGGACCGCGGCGAGTCAGCGGCACCGGTCGCCGCCCGCCTGATGGCCGGGGTGCTCGGGTGGGACCAGGAGACCACCGAGAACGAGGTCGCGAACTACCGCAAGCGCGTGGCCGCCGAACGGGAGTCGCAGCTCCAGCCCGACGACGAGTCGGCGGACCGCGTGCGGCTGGAGGCGCCGGACATCGCGTTCGGGTTCGACGAGGACGACGTCGTGGTCGGTGGCGGCCGGTCGAGCGGCGCCGAGGGCGCCACGGCGGACGACGAGCAGGTCATCGGCGAGAAGACGACCGAACCCAGCTGAGCCGGGTCGGACGGGAGGCCCGCCACCGGTCCGGCGGTGGGCCTCCAGGCCGTCTCGTGGGCGCCTACGCGGCGGTGCGGGCGCGGCGGAGGGACCGCACCATCGTGACGGTCAGGACCGCCGGGATCGCCACGAGGGCCGCGAGGCTCGTGCCGTAGCGCACGCCCGCCCACGGGCCGTGCGCGGCGCCGGACACCCCGAAGGCGTCGGCCACGTCCATGCCGAGGAAGAAGCCCGACGCGAAGGTCGCCACGGCGCCGACCGCGAGCACGGCGAGGTGGAGGACGGCGACGGCGGGGACGGGCAGCGACCGCCGGATGCCGATCACGGCGACGGCGATGGCGAGGGCGATGCCGATCCCGGACGTCACCAGGACGCCGACGACGTCCTGCCGGGTGTCCATGCCGATGGCGTCGACACCCGCGTACACGTCGGCGAGGGACTTCCCGGGGACGGCGGCGAGCGGGTCGAGGACGAGGGCGTCCACCGCGAGCAGCGCGGCGTAGGCGGTGACGACGAGCGCACCGGAGACGGCGACGACGGTCCTGGAGGTCATGCGGGGACACTACCGAGCGGCCGTCGGACCCTGCGTCCGTCACCGGGATGACCTGTGGACGACGGAATGGCCGGGGGCCGCCGGTGGTTAGCATGGGTGTCCTGGGAAAGGGAGCCATCATGGTCGACGTCCATCGCGTCAAACTCCCCGGAGTCGGCGTGCTGCACAGCTTCTACACCGACGACGGCGGCAAGTGCGGGGTCATCACGCACCGGTCGGGTCACTCCGACCTCATCTCGTTCTCCGACGTGTCCGACGGCGCCGACAAGTCCGAGAAGGTCTCGCTGCGCCTCAGCGACGACGAGGCCCACACGCTCGCCGAGCTGCTCGGGGGCACCCGGATCACCGAGGGCCTCGACAAGCTCGACCAGATCCCCGGCCTGTCCATCGACTGGTTCAGCGTCGACTACGAGGACGCCATCGCCGGCAAGCCCCTCGGCGACCTGCACGACTCGGGCTTCATCGGCCTGACCGTCGTCGCCGTCGTCCGTGGTGACAGCGCCAACCCGGCTCCGTCCTCCGACTTCGTGGTCTTCCCCGGTGACACGATCGTCGTCGCCGGTTCACCCGAGAAGGTCGCGAAGGCGTTCTCGTTCTACCGCAGCGGACAGCTCGCGGCCTCGGCCGCCGAGGCGCCGCCCGGGAGCTAGCGGATGCACCTGGGTGGTGAGCTGCTGACCATCGGCGGCCTGTTCCTCATCGCCTACGTCCTCGGACGGCTCGGCAAGCTCATCGGGCTCCCCGCCATCCCGGTCTACATGGTCGTCGGGCTCATCGCGAGCCCGCACACCCCGTGGATCGGGTTGAGCGTCGAGTCGCACACGATCGAGCTCATCGCGACGTTCGGGCTCATCCTGCTGCTGTTCAACCTCGGGTTGGAGTTCGACCAGGAGGAGTTCTACGGCAACGCCGGCAAGCTCCTCGTGTCCGGCGGCACCTACGTCGCGATCAACATGGGCGTCGGGTTCGCCTTCGGGTTCTCGCTCGGCTGGGGCACCCGGGAAGCCCTGATCATCGCGGGCATGACGGCGACCTCGTCGAGTGCGATCGTGACGAAGCTCCTCATCGAGCTGCGGCGCCTGGCGAACGACGAGACCCCGATGATCCTCGGGGTCACCGTCATCGAGGACGTCTTCATCGCGATCTACCTCGCGATCGTCTCCGTGGTGCTCTCCGGCGACACGAACCTGTGGGGCGTCGTCGGCAAGCTCGGACTCGCCTTCGGGTTCCTCATCGTGATGTTCGCCCTGGCGCGCTGGGGCGGCAAGCAGGTCTCCCGGCTCTTCGCCACGCGTGACGACGAGCTGTTCACGATCCTGTTCTTCGGCCTCGCGGTGATGTTCGGCGGGATCGGCGATCTGCTCGGGGTCACCGACGCGATCGGCGCCTTCGTCATCGGCCTGCTCTGCGGTGCCACCCGGTACCGCGACCGCATCGAACAGCTCGCCCTGCCGATGCGCGACGTGTTCGCCGCGTTCTTCTTCGTCAACTTCGGGCTCGGGCTCGACGTCGCCACGTTCGGCGAGGTCCTCTGGCCCGTCGCTGCGGCGATCGGCATGACGGTCGTGCTCAACGCCGTGGCCGGCCAGCTCGTCGCCCGGATGAACGGGTTCAGCGCGCAGCAGGGCATCAACACCGCGGTCATCCTCGTGAACCGCGGCGAGTTCGCCCTGATCCTCGCGACGCTCTCCGCGGCGGCCGGGCTCGAGGAACGCATCACCGCCTTCGCGGGCCTGTACGTCCTCGTGATGGCGGTGCTCGGGCCGCTGCTCGCCGTCAACTCCGACCGCATCGGCCGCCTCGTGCTCCGACCGGGGCGCGTCCGGAAGCTCCGCGGCAGGGAACTCGCGGCCGCGCAGGCCGCCGCCGCCCGCCGGGCCGAGCGCGACGCGATGTTCGCCGAGGAGATCGCCCTCGTGGAGGCTGCGGGCAGGGAAGCGCGCGAGGATGGTGCACCGGAGGCGGCGCCGTCGTCCACGGAGCCGGTCCGGCCGGAGCCCGTGAGCGCGACCACGTCGTCGATCGACATCCCCGCCGAGCGCCCCGAGCGCCCGGTCCGACCACGCGATCCGGAGTACTGACACGCATGTGGGCCGTTGCACGACGTCCGAAGTGGATCGCTCTCCTGCTCCTGGCGATCCTGCTGGCGGGCGTGTTCGCGGCCCTCGGCAAGTGGCAGCTCGAGCGCAGCATCGAGAACGGCAAGCCGCTCCCGGCCTCCACCGAGACACGGAAGACGCTCGACGCCGTGACGACGCCGGAGAAAGGCGTCGGCGACGGCCTCGCCGGCCAGAAGGTCACCGTCACCGGGCGCTTCGTCGCCGGTGACACCACCGTGCTGACCGGCCGCAGCGGAGGCGGGACGTACCAGACCGTCGGGCACATGGTGGACGACGGGACCGGGGCGAGCCTCCCGGTCGTCATCGGTTGGTCCGACCAGCGCGCGGACGCCGTCGCGGGGGGCGACCGCCTCGCCGACGGCGCGACCGTCACCGTCCGCGGCCGGTACTACCCGGCGGAGTCGCCGGACCAGGACGCCTTCACGAAGGGCGAGTACTCCGCCGTCGCACCGGCGCGGTTCGTGAACACCTGGAAGGCCTTCGACGACCGGATGTACGGCGGGTACGTCGTCGCCGACGGCGCCACCGCCTCGGCCGCCGACCTGCACACCGTCGCCGACCGCGCCCCGACGCGGGAGGTCCAGTTCGACTGGCTGAACCTCTTCTACGCGGTCGAGTGGGTCGTCTTCGCCGGGTTCGCCGTCTTCCTCTGGTACCGGTTCGTCAAGGACGCGTGGGAGCGCGAGCAGGAGGAGGAGCGCGAGGCCCGGCTCGCGGCGGCAGTGGACGAGGCCATGGCCCAGCCGGGCCGCCGGTAGGATCGACCCCATGGCTCTGACCGTCCGGACGCGCGACATCCCGAAGATCCCGGGCGCGGTGCGGCTCTACCGCATCTCGGCGTACATCACCGGTGTGCTGCTGCTCGCCCTCGTGGTCGAGGTCGTCATCAAGTACACGCCGCTCCAGAAGGAGATGCAGCTCGGTGGCGGGCAGTTCTTCGTGCCGAACGGCACCGCGGGTGAAGCACCCGGCACGATCAACCTGTCGATCTTCATCCTGATCGCCCACGGCTGGCTCTACGTCGTCTACCTCTTCATGGACTTCCGCCTGTGGAGCATCATGCGCTGGCGCCCGTCGCGGTTCCTGCTCATCGCGCTCGGCGGCATCGTCCCGTTCATGTCCTTCGTGGTCGAGCACCGCATGCAGCAGGCCGCCATGACCACCTACCACGACCTGATCGCTGCCCAGCAGCGTGAGAAGGAGGCCGCTCGGTGAGCGAGACCGACCAGCGTCCCGTCCTCGTCGTCGACTTCGGCGCGCAGTACGCGCAGTTGATCGCACGACGGGTGCGCGAGGCCAACGTCTACAGCGAGATCGTCCCCCACTCGGTGACCGCGGACGAGATCCGCGCGAAGGACCCGGCTGCGATCGTCCTGTCGGGCGGCCCGTCCTCCGTCTACGAGGAGGGTGCACCCGCCCTCGACGGCGCGATCCTCGAGCTCGGGGTGCCGGTCCTCGGCATCTGCTACGGATTCCAGGCGATGGCGAAGTCGCTCGGCGGCGAGGTCGCGAACACCGGGCTCCGCGAGTACGGCGCGACCGACGTCACCGTGACCGGGACCGACAGCGTGCTGCTCGGCGGCCAGCCGGACTCGCAGACGACCTGGATGTCGCACGGCGACTCCGTGGCGAAGGCACCGGAGGGCTTCGAGGTCCTCGCGTCGAGCGCCTCGACGCCGGTCGCCGCGTTCGCGTCCGACGCGCGCAAGCTCTACGGCGTGCAGTGGCACCCCGAGGTCAAGCACTCCGCGTTCGGCCAGGCCGTGCTCGAGAACTTCCTGCACCGCGCCGCCGGGCTGCCCGGCGACTGGAACGCCGACAACGTCATCGCCGAGCAGGTCGCCCGCATCCAGGACCAGGTCGGCGACGCCCGGGTCATCTGCGGCCTCTCCGGCGGGGTCGACTCCGCCGTCGCCGCGGCCCTCGTGCAGAAGGCCGTCGGCGACCAGCTGACCTGCGTCTTCGTCGACCACGGCCTGCTGCGTGCCGACGAGCGGAAGCAGGTGGAGGAGGACTACGTCGCCGCCACCGGTGTCCGGCTCGTCACGGTCGACGCCCGGGAGCAGTTCCTCGACGCCCTCGCCGGCGTGAGCGACCCCGAGCAGAAGCGCAAGATCATCGGGCGCGAGTTCATCCGGACGTTCGAGGCCGCGGCCGAGGCCCTCGTGCTCGAAGCCCGCGGGGACGACGGTGCCGGCGAGGTCAAGTTCCTCGTGCAGGGCACGCTCTACCCCGACGTCGTCGAGTCCGGCGGTGGTTCGGGCACGGCGAACATCAAGTCGCACCACAACGTCGGTGGCCTGCCTGACGACATGACCTTCGAACTCGTCGAGCCCCTCCGGACGCTCTTCAAGGACGAGGTCCGCCAGATCGGCCGCGAGCTCGGGCTGCCCGAGGTCATCGTCGGTCGCCAGCCGTTCCCCGGCCCGGGCCTCGGCATCCGCATCGTCGGCGAGGTCACGGCCGAGCGGCTCGAGATCCTCCGCGCCGCGGACGCCATCGCACGCGCCGAGCTCACGGCCGCCGGCCTCGACCAGGAGATCTGGCAGTGCCCGGTCGTCCTGCTCGCCGACGTCCGGTCGGTGGGGGTGCAGGGCGACGGGCGGACGTACGGGCACCCGATCGTCCTCCGTCCCGTGTCGTCCGAGGACGCCATGACCGCTGACTGGACGCGCCTGCCGTACGACGTGCTCGCGAAGATCTCGAACCGCATCACGAACGAGGTGCGCGACGTCAACCGGGTCGTGCTCGACGTCACGTCGAAGCCGCCGGGGACGATCGAGTGGGAGTGAGCGTCCGCTGACGCTCCCGGAGGCCCCGCGCCCCCCCCCCGGCCCGGCCGCCCCCGGGCCGGCGCCCGCCCCCCCCCCCCCCCCCCCCCCCCCCCCCCCCCCCCCCCCCGCCTCCGTGCGTCCGGGCCCGCTCCTCACGGTGCCCGCGTCAGCGAGGTCGCACGTTCTGCCGCCTGCGCGCCGACCGGGAGGCAGTTTGTGCGACCTCGACGAACGCGAGCGGCACGTCGTGCGACCTCCACGGGCGCGGGGACGGCGGGGGCAACGGCGCGGGTGCGCGGATGGCGCCCGCCCGGAACGACGAAGGGCCCCGGCGCTCGCCGGGGCCCGCGGTGGGGGGGTGCTTGTTCCGCGCGCGGCTCCCGCTGATCGCGCGGGTGCGCAGGATCGGGAGGTACAGCCACACGAGCGTCACGATGAGGCCGAACGCCGCCGTCCAGGCGTACACCCGGGGCGCCCCACGCTCGACGCCGGTCTTGATCTGGTCGAAGTCGAGGACGAGCGAGTACGCCGCCATGACCACCACGAAGATGCCGATCAGGACGCCGAGCGGGATGCCGAACAGCGTCACGCCGAGGAGCCCGAACGCGCTCTGCGTCACTCCGGTCAGCGAGAGCACGATGTTCACCAGGGAGAAGGCCGCGTAGCCGACCATCGCCACGAGGAAGAACCGCGTCGCCTTCGGGGTGGCACGGACCTTGCCCGACGTGAAGAGCAGGAGCGTCACGGCGAACACCCCGAGCGTGCCGAACACCGCCTGCGTGACGATGCCGTCGAACGCGGTGTTGTAGTAGCCGGAGATGCCACCGACGAACAGGCCCTCGAAGAACGCGTACGCGAGCACGAGCGCGGGTGACGGCTTCTTCTTGAAGGTGTTCACCATCGCGAGGACGAACCCGATCAGCGCACCGGCAATCCAGACGACCGGCGGCAGGTTCCACCCGGCGACGGCACCGACGATGAGCACGCCGAACGCCAGGAGCGTCTTGACGATCGTGTCCTCGTACGACATCCGGTCCGTGTCGACCTTGTCGGCCGACGGACGGTCGTACATGTTCCGCAGCTGGTCGGGCGTCATGCCGGGCTGCTGGCCGTACGGGGACTGCTGCCCGTACGGCGCCTGCTGCGGGTAGCCCTGCTGGGCGTAGCCCTGCGGGGAGCCCTGGGGGTACCCCTGCTGCCCGGTGGGGCCGGCGCTCCAAGCGTTCCGGCCCGCGTCGTTGAAGGCGGGGGACTGGTCGAAACCGGGCTTGAAAGCCATGGTGTCCTCTGATTCCTCTGGTCGGAGTCGTGGATCCGGTACCCAGCAGGCATCGGATCGTGGGCTCGTGAAGGGCGGTCGAACCGTTCCTTCGTGTCCTCACAGTTTAGGGGCGAGGGTGCCCCGATGGCTGTGGATTCGCGGCGAGCGGAACGGTCCACTGCCCTGATGACGACGAGCTTATGGACCGGCACTGTCGGCCAGCCGAACACTCCCCGCAACTCGGCTGAACGTCGGGAGAGGACGCCCCTGCCGCCGGACGCTGCTGCGTATCGTCGGGCCCATGCAGCCGCTCGTCATCGCCCATCGCGGCGCCCCCGGGTACCGGCCCGAGCACTCCCGCAGCGCGTACGACCTCGCGATCGAGCTCGGTGCGGACGCGATCGAACCGGACCTCGTGCCCTCGGCGGACGGCGTCCTCGTGCTCCGGCACGAGAACGAGGTCTCCGGGACCACCGACGTCGCCGAGCGTCCCGAGTTCCGTGACCGCCGGACGACGAAGACGATCGAGGGCAAGCAGGTCACGGGGTGGTTCACCGAGGACTTCACATGGGCGGAGCTGTCCACGCTGCGGACCCGTGAGCGCCTGCCGGAGCTGCGCCGGGCCTCCCGGCAGCACGACGGGGAGGACACCCTCCTCCGACTGGAGGACCTGCTCGCGATCCTCGACGACGCTCCGCGCCCGGTCGGCCTCGTCGCCGAGGTGAAGCACGCCACCACCTTCGCCGAGGCGGGGCTGCCGATGGCGCCGCTCCTCGACGACGTGCTCCGGTCCGCGGGCTGGCGCGGCGACGACCGGCTCACGGTGGAGAGCTTCGAGAAGGGCGTGCTCCGCGACCTCGCCGCGCGCGGGTCCGGTGCGCGGCTGGTGTACCTCCAGGAGGCCCGGGGCAGCGCCGCCGACGAGGTCGCCGCCCGTGGGTCCGCCGCGCCGACCTACGCCACGGAGCGGACCGACGCCGCGCTCGCCGCCCTCGCGGAGGAGTTCGCCGGGATCAGCGTCAGCCTCCCGACCCTGATGGCGGGCGTCGACACCCGTGCCGTCGACGACCCCGCGCCGGTGCGCAGCCCCCTCGTCGACCGGGCGCACGCCGCCGGGCTCGCCGTCTACACGTGGACGCTGCGGCCGGAGAACCGGTTCCTGCCCGCGCCGCTGCGGCGCGGCGGCGACGTGGCCGCGTACGGCGACTGGGAGCGGTGGTTCACGTCGGTCCTCCGCACGGGTGTGGACGGCGTCTTCGCCGACCACACCGACCTCGCGGTGCGGGCGCGGACGCTGATCGGCTGATCGGCTGATCGGCTGATCGGCTGATGAGGCGGCCGGGAGGCCCGGGCCGGGTCGGGCAGACCGGCCAGCGCCCGCCCGCGGCCGGCGGGTGCGCTGTCGGGGGCCGCGCCTAGACTGTGGCGGGTCATGACGATCGTGCTGGACCCATCCGACTCGTCGCCCGGCCGCAGCAGCGGTCCGGCCGCGGGGAACCGCGCCTACGAGGACCCGTTCACCGCCGGGCTCAACCCGCAGCAGAAGGAAGCCGTCGAGTTCCGCGGTGAGTCCCTGCTCATCGTCGCCGGCGCCGGCTCGGGCAAGACCAGTGTGCTGACGCGCCGCATCGCGCTCCTGCTGGCGAACCGGGAGGCCTGGCCGTCGCAGATCCTCGCGATCACGTTCACGAACAAGGCCGCCGCCGAGATGCGCGAGCGGGTGCAGGCCCTGGTCGGGCAGGCCGCCGAGGGCATGTGGATCTCGACGTTCCACTCGGCGTGTGTGCGGATCCTCCGACGCGAGGCCGAGCGGTTCGGCTTCCCGCAGTCGTTCACGATCTACGACTCCGCCGACTCGCGTGCCCTGCTCAAGCGGATCATCAAGGAGCTCCAGGCCGACACCCTCGGGCTCACCGTCGGGGCCGCGGCGTCGAAGATCTCGAAGCTCAAGAACGAGCTGCAGGACATCGACACGTACGCCCGCAACATCAACGTGAACGACCCGCAAGAGGTCATGTTCACCGAGGTGTTCCGGCGGTACACGAACGACCTGCGACGCGCGAACGCCTTCGACTTCGACGACCTCATCGGGCAGACGGTCTTCCTGTTCCGGGCCTTCCCCGAGATCGCGGCGCTGTACCAGCGGCGGTTCCGGTTCGTCCTCGTCGACGAGTACCAGGACACCAACCACGCGCAGTACGCCCTGATCCGCGAACTCACCCGGCCGGTCCCGGTCGAGCAGGTCGACAAGCTCGAGGACGCCGGGCAGCACGTGGAGCGGATGCGGGAGACCGACGGGTCGATCGCCCCGGCCTCCCTCACGGTCGTGGGTGACTCGGACCAGTCGATCTACGCCTTCCGCGGTGCGGACATCCGGAACATCGTCGAGTTCGAGCGGGACTTCCCGAACTCGAAGGTCATCCTGCTCGAGCAGAACTACCGGTCGACGCAGAACATCCTCGACGCCGCGAACGCCGTCATCGCGAACAACTTCGACCGACAGGCGAAGAACCTGTTCACCGACGTCGGTGCGGGCGAGAAGATCGTCGGCTTCACCGGGTACACCGGCCACGACGAAGCGCAGTTCGTCGCGGACGAGATCCAGCGTCTGCACGAGGACGGCATGGACTACCGCGACATGGCGGTGTTCTACCGGACGAACTCGCAGACCCGTGCGCTGGAGGAGATCTTCATCCGCGCGGCGATCCCGTACCGGGTGCTCGGCGGCACGAAGTTCTACGAGCGCGCAGAGATCAAGGACGCGATGGCGTACCTGATCACCGTCGCGAACCCGGCCGACCCGCTGTCGCTCCGCCGCATCCTCAACGTGCCGAAGCGCGGCATCGGCGCCGTGACCGAGACCACGCTGCAGCGGTACGCCGACGAGCACGAGGTGTCGATGCGGGAGGCCCTGCGCCACGCCGACGAGCTCGGCTTCGGCCCGAAGGTGCGTACGGCGATCACCGGCTTCGCGGCCCTGCTCGACGAGGTCTCCGCGAAGGCGACCGAGCAGCCCGTGGTCGACACCCTGACGCAGCTGCTCGACGGCTCGGGGTTGCTCGAGCAGCTCCGGAAGTCGCCGGACGCGCAGGACTCCGCCCGCGCGGACAACATCGACGAGCTCGTCGCGGTGACGCGGGAGTTCCAGAAGAACAACCCCGAGGGCACGCTCGCCGACTTCCTCACCGAGGTGTCGCTCGTGGCCGCGGCGGACGAGCTCGACGACTCCTCGGGCACGGTGTCGCTCATGACGCTGCACACCGCGAAGGGCCTGGAGTACGACGCCGTGTTCCTGACCGGTGTCGAGGAGGACCTCCTCCCGCACCGGATGTCGGCGAACGAGCCCGGCGGCCCCTCCGAGGAACGCCGGCTGTTCTACGTGGGCATCACCCGTGCCAAGAAGGTGCTCTTCCTGAGCCTCGCGATGACCCGCGCGCAGTTCGGCGACGTCAACGTGGCGATGCCGTCCCGCTTCCTGCAGGAGATCCCCGAGGGCCTCATCGAGTGGAAGCAGTCACCGGGCATGGCGAACAGCCGGGGTGGCACGCAGCCGCGCGCGCTCAACGCCAAGCGGGAGGGCGGCTTCGGCGGCGGCGGCACCGGCGGCGGTGGCTACCGCGGCGGTGGCGGATGGGGCGGCGGGTCCTACGACCGCGCTGCCGCGGCGGCGAAGACGAAGCCGAAGACCGAGTGGGCGAACCGGGTGTCCGGCCAGGTGCGGGACAACGGCGACATGGAGCTCGCGCCCGGCGACCGGATCTCGCACGTCGACTTCGGCGAGGGGACGGTCTCGGTCGTGACCGGTCAGGGCGCGAAGCGGATCGCCGAGATCGCGTTCGACGCGGCCGGCCGCAAGAAGCTCCTCATCAAGATCGCCCCGATCGAGAAGCTCTAGCCCATCGCGCCCCGCTGCGGACATCGCGCCCTGTCGCGACGGGGCGCAACGTCTGTACCGGGGCGCGACGTTGCCGCCGGGCGCTCCGTCGCAGCGGGGCGCAACGTCGCCGCGGGCGCGAGGGCCCCGGTCAGGGCTGCAGGCGCGCGGTCGTCCAGGTGCCGCCGGCGAGGACGTACTGCAGGCGCCGGTGCATCCGGTCGCGGCTGCCGTGCCAGAACTCGACGACGTCGGGCTCGAGGCGCCAGGCGTCCCAGCCGGCCGGGCGGGGCACGGCGTCGTCCGACTCGCGGAGCAGGTCGTTCGCGTCGTCGATGAGGTCCTGCAGCGTCCGTGGTTCGAGCACGGCGGACTGGTCGGCGATCGCGGTGGCCGCACGGGACTTCGGTGAGCGGTCGGCGAACAGGGCGTCGGACTCCTCGTCGGAGAGCTGCACGACCCGACCCTCGAACCGGAGCTGCTGCATCGTCTCGCGCCAGTACACCTGGAGGGCGGCGTGCGGGTTCTCGGCGAGCTGCCGCCCCTTCGGGCTGAGTTCGGAGCTGCCGAACACCAGGCCGCGGTCGTCGAGGCGCTTGACGTCGACCGTGCGGGCGCTGACCCGGCCGTCGGCGCCTGCGGTGGCCAGGGTCATCGACAGCGGCTCGGACACCTCGTGCTCGGCGGCCTGGTCGAGCCACTGCCGCGCGAGGTCGAGCGGCGACGCGGGCGGGGTCTCGAACTCGGGCAGGTGCAGGGAGTCGTCACCGGACAACGAAGCAGACATGCCCCCACCCAACCGTGCTCAGTCCGACCACGTCCAGGCTGCCGGGGGACGCCCGCCCCGCCCCCGACGCACCGCGCCGAGTGCGTCGCTCTCGGCAGGCGCGTCCAGCCGGGTCAAGGCCGGGTTCGTCCGGAGCGCCCGGTTCAGGTTGCCCGGGTCGGGCGCGACGCCGGTGAGCGCCACCGTGAGGCGTGCGGCGTCCGGCGTCGTGAAGTGCTCGCCGAGCAGCGCGCGCGTCAGCGGCACGTCCGACCAGAGCCGCGTCCGTGCGTGGTCGAGCGCCGCGGCGATGATCCGGTCGTGGTCGAACGGGAGGCCGAGCGGCAGGTCCGCAACGTCGTGCCACACGGTCCCCGCCGCCGCCGCCGCAGACGACGCCGACGACGCCCCCGCCGACGACGCCGACGCCCCAGGCGCCGGCGCGGGGGAGGCCGGCGCGACGACCGCGAGGAACGCGACGCTGATCGCCGCGCTCCGCGGGTCCCGGTCCGGTCCGTCGAACGCCCCGATCTGCGCGAGGTGCCGGACCGCAGCCGCGTCCACCGCGGTCTTGGTCCGGAGCGCGCGCCGCGCACCGTCGGCGAGGAGTTCCGCACCGTCCAGGAGGACGCCGGGCAGGGCCTCCCGACCGACGAACGGGTCGTACCGTCGCGCGGCGGTGGCGACCCGCAGGCCTCCCGCCCCCGCGGTGCGGGAGGAGCCGACCGCGCCGAACGTCACCGGCACGACATCCACGGCGATGAGCGGCTGGTCGCGGATCGCCGCCGGGGCGGCCTCGGTCACGGCGTCGCCGCCCGGGCCCGGCGCGCTGCCCGCTCGTCGCGCTCACGGCGGAGCGTCGCGCGGACGTCGGCGAAGGACTGGAGGACCGTGAACCGTCCGTCGACCCACACCGGCTGGAGGAGGCTGGTCGCCTCGTCCTCCGGCGTCGCCTGGTCGGTCTGGCGGATCTCGCCGGTCGCGTCGCGGTGCAGGGCGATGCGGCCCTTGGCGCTCTTCTTGCCGCTGCCGGTCTTCGGGTCCTTCTGGATGTCCACGGGCTCGCCGTCCACCAGTGCCCACGTGGCCTTGACCGCGCTGCCGAGGTTGTCGCGGGTCATGAACTGGTACGTGTACGACCCGACGCCGAGCACGACGTTGTCGCTCGCGTAGCCCTTGGCGGCGAGGCGCTCGTAGATGCGGCGGGCGCGGTCGAGGGTGATGCTGTCGCCGTAGATGACGCCGATGTGCTGGTCGAGGACCTTGTACCCGCGCTCGTTGACCGTGTGGCCGAACAGCTCGTCGAGGAGCTCCACGACGCCCTTCTGCTCGTTGCTCCGACCGGGCGCGGACAGCTCGTCCTCGTCGACGCCGTGCACGGTGCCGGTGACGATGTCGACCGGGTCGCCGGAGTCCGGGCGGATGACGAGCTTGCCGTCCCGGGCGGTGATGCGGTCCCGCAGCTTCGGGAGCACCTCGGTGATGACCTTGAACAGGTCGAAGCCGTCGCTGACCGCCGAGACGATGCCGGTCGGGTACACGTCGAGGATCTGCTGGAAGGTCTCGAGCTCGCCGTCGGCACCGCGGACGCACATGACGCTGTGCTCGGTCGCCGGCACGCTCGCCGCGACCCAGCCGTTGTCCCCGGGGTAGTACCGGGCGATGTGGTCGAGGGTCGGCATCGAGTCGGTGCCGAGGAACGAGAGCAGGTGCCCGGCGCCGGACGCGGCCGCCGACTCGATGCTCGTCTGCCCGCGGAACGAGAAGTCGTGGGCGGCGAAGTCGATGCTCGCCGGGTCCGCGCCGGTGCGGGCGGCCCACTCCTCCATGAGGTCGCGGTATTCGAGGGCCTTCGTGGCGACGGTCGACGGGTGCCAGATCGACGCCGACAGCGCGGTCTCGATGTAGTTCGGGAGCCAGGAGAAGGCGTCGACGGTGTTCTCGACCGTGAGGGTCGCGACACCGATCGGGGCGAGCGTTCCCTCGGGCAGGGCGCGGATCTCGAGCGGCAGGTACCCGAGGCGGTGCAGCGCGCGGACGTGGTCGCTGCCGATGGCGTTCGGGCCGAAGTAGCCCTCGAGCGCCTGCTCGAACAGGTCGCACACGAGGTCCTCGTCGGCGGCGAAGAACGGCGCCCAGGCCTCGACGAGGTACCGCTGGATGAACGCCTGCAGGCCGAACACGACCGCGTGCGTCGATTCGGGCATGTGCGCGTTCGACCGGTTCGTCCAGTTGATGAGGATGCGCGTCGTGCCCTCGGGGTAGAGCTGCCGGTGCGAGTGCTTGTACCCGTCGACGGCGAGGAGCGGGGCGATCGGGCTCGCGGTGGTGATGCGCGGCTCGAGGCCGGTCGTGGCGGTGGTCATCGGATCTCCTTCATCAGGTACGGGGCGAGCGGCACGGTGCGGAGGCCCTCGACCGGGTTCTGTGCGGGGTAGCTGTCGGTGGTGACGATCTCGGCGAAGTGCTCGGCGAGCTGCGGAGCCCGTCCGGAGAAGACGCCGTGCGAGACCCAGAGGCCGAGGCGCTCCTTCGGCAGGCCGGTGCTGCCGGCCAGGCCCATGAACGTGCCGCCGCCGTCGCAGATGTCGTCGACGACGAGGAAGCGACCGGTTTCGGGCAGCGGCTCGCAGCTGAACCCGTCGAGCTTCCCGGTGTCGGGGTTGCGGTGCTTCTCGGCGCGGAACACCGGCAGCCCGCAGGCCTCGGCGGCCGCGGTCGCCCGGGCGACGGCGCCGGCGTCCGGCGCGATGATGCCCTGGTACCGCTGCTCGGTGCCGGGTGCTCCGACGACCTCGTCGCGGACGATGCGGTCGCTCGCGACGACGGTCAGGTGCTCGACGAGACCGACGATGACCGGCGAGTGCGAGTCGAAGGCGATCACCTGGTCGATGTGGAAGCCGTTGACGACGTCGGCGTACACCGCCGCGCCGAACGGGATGCCGCGGTCCTGGCGGGCGCCGGGCAGGTACGGGATGAGCGCGACCGACGTCGACCCGCGCTGCCGGACGGCGTCCGCCCACATGCCGAGCATGAGGAGGTCGTCACCGCTCGTGCCGCGCAGGGTCGCGATCTCGACGAGGTCCCCCGCGTCGTGCTGCTCGCCGGCTGGGTCTGCGACCTTGACGTGGGCTTCACCGGCGGGGAACCGCATGGTGGAGAACGTCGTGGTCGTCGCCTGGCCGGACCTGGTCCGGGTGCTGAGTTCGACTGCCATGACACGACCGTAGCACGGTTCTTGTCGACATGACAAGAACCTGGTGAGGAACGTTCAATGGGAGCGGGCGAGGCGGTGCATCGCCCGGATGAGCAGTGGCCCGGGCAGGCGGAGCAGTGCGCCGGGCAGCAGCGCCCGCAGCACCCGGACCGCGCGGACGGTCCGCCGGTACCGTCGCTCCTCCCGCGGCCCCCAGGCGAAGCCGTACTGCTGCCGGACGGTCTCCGGGAGCATCCCCACGGTGAGGATGCGCACCACCGGCATCGCCGCGCGGACCCAGCGTGGTGCGTGCCGCGGGTGCAGCAGGTCACGGACCACCCCGCGGGCGTCGTCGGTGACGCGCAGGCCGGCCACCGCGGACGACCAGTACGCCTCGAACGCGGCGACGGAGGTCGGCCAGCGCTCCGGCGGGACCCGCAGTGCGGTCCCGAGCGGCGCGTAGGCGTGGAGGGTCGCCTCGGCACGGTCGGCGTCGACCGGGGTGCCGAGGAGGCCGTGCGTGCGGATCGCGGAGTCGTACAGGGTCGCGGCGACCCAGAGCTGCCGGTCGACGTCGTCGGCACCGGTGACCGGACGGTGTGCGTGCGTCACGAAGGCTGCGGCGACCGCGGCGTCGTGCGGTGTGCCGGTCACCACCGCGTACACGTACATCAGGGTGTGCGCGAGCCGCTGCTGCGGCCGACGCGCGAAGTCGGAGTGCCGGCGGACACCGGCGGCGACCACGGGGTCGGCGATCTGCAGGAGGATCGCCCGGCCGCCGGCGATGACCGGGGTGCTGTCGAGGAGGAACCGTCGGAGGTCGCGGTCCTGGTCCGCACCACGGAACGGACGGGAGGCTGCCTGCGCGTCGTGCACAGGGCCTCCCGTCCGGTCGTCGCTCACGTCGGTCAGAGCGGCTTCGTGCCGAGGTCGCCACCGAGGTCGGGGCGCTCCTCGTCGTCGTCGTGCTCCCAGAGGTCGGGCGAGCCCTCACGGGGCGCGCCGCCGGTGGGGCCGTCGTCGGTCCCGTCGCCCGGCTGGGGCTCGACGGTCTCGCCGGCCACGGCGTCGTTCGTCACGGTCTCGAGCGCCTCCTCGGCGTCGTCGGCCTCGTACGGGCCGACGTGCTCGCGGTCGACGTCGTCGTCGCGGCGCTCCGCGCCCTGGTCAGCGGACTGCTCGGCGGGGGTGGTTCCGGGGTCGGACATGTCGTGCTCCTTCTGTCGCGGTGTGGTCGGGGGGCGTCAGGCGCTGACGAAGTGCGTGTCGCTGTCGCTGTCGGACGAGCCGTCGAGGCCGAGCTGTGCGGCCAGGCCCTTCTCGTCGGTGGCGCCCCAGCGCTCGGCGATCTTGCCGTCGCGGAACTTCGACACCTGGATGCCGCGGACCTCGAAGGTCTTGCCGGTCGCCTCGTGGCCCTGGAACGGGCCGGTGTGCGTGCCGCGGATCGTGAAGACGGCGGTGATGTAGTCGTCGGTGACGACGAGCGGGTCCGGCTCGAGCGAGAGGTCCGGGAACGCCGTCGTGAACTCGGTCCAGAAGTCGACGATGCCCGCGAGCCCCGGTGCCTGGTCCGGTGCCGGGTCGTGGTCGACGACGTCCTCGGCCCAGACCTCGGAGAAACGGTCGAAGGCCCGCTGCCCGAGGAGTTCGCCGAGTCGTTCCTGGGCCTGCTGGTTTGCTGCTGCGCTCACGTGGAGCCCCTTTCGTGGTGGGCGTCCTGCCTACGCCTGACGAGGTGGGAGACCCGTGACGGACCGGGGGACGCGGGCGTACGCCGTCGTGGTTGGTGCGCCGTTCACCTCGCGGTCACCCGCGGGTCATCGGCGCGGTGTGTACTGCCTGTGCTCGGGGGAGTGGAGGGGGGGGGGCCCCCCGGGGGGGGGGCGCCCCCCCCCCCCCCCCCCCCCCCCGCGGGGCGGACCCCCCCCCC
>JASCOJ010000003.1 GCA_029959645.1 Microbacteriaceae bacterium PS02332
CCCCGCCCCCGGCCCCCGCGGCCCCCCCCCCCCGCCCCCCCGGCCGGGCGGCCCGGCCCGGCGCCCGCGGGGGGGCCCGCCGCTGCGTGATCCGTCGAGTCAGGCGCCCGACGTGGGCGCCCGGAAGGCGTCCACCGTGAGGGCGGCGAACCGCCGGGCCGCGGCTTCCCGCGCCGCCGGGGCTCCGGCGGCGAGCCCGCGTCCCGCGAGCAGCACGAGGACCAGGTCGCCGAGGACGAAGTCCCGGCGGAGGCCGCCCTGGTCCTGCGCGCGGCGGGCGAGCTCCTCGAGCAGCCCCAGCAGGCGACGGCGATGTGCCCGGAACGCCGCGGACGCCGGTGCCCGGGCGGTGAACGCGTCGACGAACCCCCGGTTCCCGACGTTGTGCACCAGGAGGCGCGTGACGACGGTGGTGAACCCACGCCAGGCATCGGTGTCGGCGCAGCCCTCGTCGACGATCGCGTTGCACGTGTGGAGTTCGACGGCGAACGCCGCCTCGACGAGGTCCTGTCGCGTGGGGAAGCGTCGGTACAGCGTCGCCGGTCCGACCCCCGCCCGTCGGGCGACCTCGCGCATCCCGACGTCGAGGCCGACCTCCGCGAAGAGTGCGCGCGCCGCCGCGAGCACCCGGTCGCGGTTCTCCTGCGCGTCCGAACGCAGCTTCCGAGGCACTTCGGTCGCCATCGTCATCACTTCCCAGGAGCGGACGCCCCCGTCCACTACCGTCCCGAGCATACCGCGACCAGGACGACGAGACGGAGACGACGATGCGCGCAGTGACCATCCGGGAGTTCGGCGACCCGAGCGGCATGACGGTGGTCGACCTCCCCGAACCCACGCCCGGCGCCGGGCAGGTCCTGGTGCGCACGGAGGCGATCGGGATCGGCGGCGTCGACGTCATGACCCGACGTGGCGCACTCGGCGCACGGGTCACGCCCGGGACCGTCCTCGGCAGCGAGGTCGCCGGGGAGGTCGTCGCAGTCGGGCCGGGGGTCGAACCCGCATGGCGGGGACGCCGGGTGTGGGCGGCCACGGGCAGTGCGGGAGGCTACGCCGAGCTGGCCGTGGCCGACGTCGCCGACGTCACGGTCCTCCCGGACGGTCTCGCGGCGGTCGACGCCGTGACGCTCGGCAGTGCGGCGACGGTGGCGCACTCGGCCCTCGCTCGGGCGCCCTTCACCCCCGGTGAGTCCGTGCTGGTCCGCGGTGCCGCGGGGAGCATCGGCATCGCTGCGGTGGAACTCGCCGCCCGGGGCGGGGCCAGCGCCGTCGCCGTGACGACCTCCTCGCCGGACCGCGGACGCCGACTGCGTGGCCTCGGTGCCACCGCCGTGCTCGACCGTGCCGGCGAGGGTGCCGCGGACACCCCGGAGGACTTCGACGTCGTCATCGACGTGGTCGGCGGCGCGGACGTGCCCCGGTTCATCGACCGACTCGCACCGAACGGCCGCATGGTCCTCGTCGGCGCGGTCGGGGGGTTCCCGCCGGCGGACTTCGGCATGCGCCTCATGGCGACGTTCCAGCGCTCCCGGTCCGTCGCGACGCTGAGCCTCGCCTCCGTGCCGGCCGCCGCCCGCGACGCCGTCCGGATCGGCAACTTCGCGGCCGCCGTCCGGGGCGAGCTGCACCCGGTCGTGCATGACGTGCTGTCGCTCGACCAGGCCGCGGAGGCGCACCGGGAGGTCGACCGCGGTGCCGTGTTCGGCCGGATGGTGCTCCGGCCCTGACGGGCGAACAGGCCGGAGCAGCCAGCGGGGTTCGCCTGTCGGCCGGGGGCAGCGCGGTCAGACGGCTCGGGCGGGCCCGGCGGCGAGTCGCGCGGCGGCGTCGACCAGACGCACGGTGACCGGGGAGGTCGGCCGCCCGAGGACCTCCTCGGCGGGACCGGACTCGACGACGGCGCCCGCGTGCACGACGAGCACCTCGTCGGCCAGGCGGCGGACGGCCCGGAGGTCGTGCGACACGAACACCATCGCGACCCCGGTGTCGTCCCGCAGTCGCTCGAGCAGCGTGAGCACGGCGTCCTGCACGGTCGCGTCGAGGGCGGTGACCGGCTCGTCGAGCACCATGACCTCGGGCTCGGTCGCGAGGGCCCGGGCGATCGCGAGCCGCTGCCGCTGCCCGCCGGACAGGGTGCGGGGGGAGCGCCGGCGGAGCGCGGGGTCGAGGCCGACCTGCTCGAGTGCGGCGTCGACCTGGTCGCCGAGGGCACCGGTGGCCCGCCTGGCCCGCCCGTGGGTGAGCGCGTCGGCGAGCACCCGGTCGACGTCCCACCGGTCGTCGAACGTCGCACCGGGGTCCTGCACGACGGCGGCGATCCGGGGTCGCCGGGCACGACGGTCCCGTTCGGGCAGCGGTGCCCACGGTTCGCCGTCGAGGGTGACCGTGCCGTCGTCGGGTGCCTCGAGCCCGAGCAGCATCCGCGCCACGGTCGTCTTGCCCGAGCCGGAGGCCCCGACGACGCCGAGCACCCGCCCGCGACCGACCGCGAGTGACACGGCGCGGACCGCATCGATCCCGCTGTAGGAACGGCGCAGCGCATCCGCCGCGAGCACGTGCGGCGTCCCAGCACTTCCGACGGTCGCGCCCCGCACGGGTCCGTCCGCCGTCCGCGCCGCCCGGACCAGGGCCCGCGTCGCCGCGTGCTGCGGGGAACCGAGCACGTCGGCGGTCCGTCCCGCCTCGACCACCCGGCCGCCGTCCATCACCACCACGCGGTCGGCCCACCCGGCGACGAGCCCGAGGTCGTGCGTCACGACGAGCACCCCGGTGCCGCGGAGCTGTGCCGCACGGAGCTGCTCCATCACGGTGAGGGCGATGCCCGCGTCGAGCGCGGTCGTCGGCTCGTCGGCCACCAGGAGTCCGGGGTCGGCGATCGTGGCCGCGGCGATGAGCGCCCGTTGCCGCATCCCGCCGGAGAGCGTCCCCGCGGTCCGGCCGTCGGTGGCGAGTGCGGGGTCCAGTCCGACCGCTTCCAGGGCACCACGCACGGCCTCGACGCGCTCCCGCGCCGACAGGTCGGTGTGCAGCCGGAGGGCGTCGGCGACCTCACGCCCGACGGGCCGGAGCGGGTCGAGCGCACCGAGGGCCTCCTGGCCGACGTAGCCGACGTGCCGTCCGCGGACGTCGCGCCACCGTCGTTCCGACAGCGCGCGGACGTCCCGGCCGGCGAGCGTCAATCGGCCTGCATCGATGTGGACGCCGGACGCGGAGAGGCCGAGCGCTGCGCGCACCGTGACGGACTTGCCGGAACCGGAGGCGCCGACCAGGGCGACCAGCTCGCCCGCCGTGACGGAGAGGGTGACGTCCTCCACCAGCGGTGACCCGCCGACGGTCGCGGTGAGCCCGACGACGTCGAGGACGGAGCCCGTGGGGCGCTCGTCACTCACCGCGCGTCCCCGCGTCGCCGGACGGACCGTCCCAGGACGGTCACGGCGGTCGCCAGCACGACGATCGCCAGGCCCGGGAACGTGCTCATCCACGGGGCGGTCTGCAGGTAGGTGCGGCCGTCGGCGAGCATCGCGCCCCACTCCGGTGCCGGCGGCGGTGTCCCGACCCCGAGGTAGCTCAGCGCCGACGCCCACACGACCGCCTGCCCGACGCCGAGGGTGGCCACCGCGACGACCGGCCAGAGCGCCGCGGGCAGCACGTGTCGCACCACGACCACGGCGGGGGAGCGGCCGAGGAGCACCGCGGTCTCCACGACCTGCGAGGCCCGGGCGGACCGGACGAGCCCGCGGACGATGCGGGCGTACCCGGGCGCGGTCGCGAACCCCACGGCGAGCATCGCCGGCACCGGACCCGGGCCCGTCACCGCGATCACGACGAGGGCGACGAGGAGCAGCGGCAGGGCGAACGCGACCTCGGTGACGCGACCGACGACGGCGTCGAGCACCCGCCCGCCGAGCCCGGCGAGCAGGCCCAGGACGATCCCGGCACCGCCGCCGACGAGCGTCGCGACGACGCCGACGAGCAGGGAGGCGCGGGTGCCCGCCACGACCCGTGCGAGCACGTCCCGCCCGGACTCGTCCGTTCCGAACGGGTGGCCGGCGCCCGGCGGCTGCAGCGCGTCGGCGGGGTGCACCGCGAGCGGGTGCGCACCACCGAGTGCAGCCGGCCAGACCGCGGCCACGACGGCCACCACCACGACGGCCAGCGCGACCAGGCCGGCCGGCCCGAGCGCCCCCCCCCGGAAGCGCTCGGACCGGCCGGACCGGCCACCTCCCGCCCGGCCCCCGGGGTCGACGGGACCGCCGGCGGCGTCGACCGGACCGGTGGCGCTCGGCCTCGTCGTGATGCCGGCACCGGACGGGAGGCCGGGGTCGATGATGCCGCTCACCGTGCACCCGTCCCGGCCACCGTCGCGTCGGTCGGCGCCGGGGTCACGTCCGGCGTCGTGCCGGCTCCCGAGGGGCGCCGCCGGCGTCCGTCGAGCGCGGAACGGGGGTCGACGGTCCGCTCGACGAGGTCGGCGACCGCCAGCACGACGACGTACGCCGCGGCCGAGACCAGCGCGATCCCGGCCACGAGGGGCATGTCCCGCTGGGTCACGGCGGTCACGAGTGCGCGCCCGATGCCGGGCAGGGCGAACACCGACTCGACCACGACGGCGCCGGACACCAGCGACCCGAAGGCCCAGGCGGACAGGGCGATGCCGGGCAGCGCCGCGTGCCGGAGCAGGTGGCGGCCGAACAGCCCCGCGCGGGACTCGCCTCGACCCCGTGCCGCCAGGGCGAAGGCCGAGCGCTGGGCGTCGACCACCCCGTCACGGATCGTCTCGGCGAGGTACCCGGCGACCGGCACCGCGACGACGAGCACCGGCAGCACCCACCCCCGCACGGTGCCGTCGCTGACCGCCGGGACCCATCCGAGCGTGCTCGCGAAGACCACGATGGCGACGCTGCCCAGCCAGAAGTGCGGCATCACGCTCGCGGTCACCGAGATGCCGGTCGTGAGCACGGCAGCCACCCGACCGCGCTGCGTCGACCCCCACGCGGCGACGAGCGCGAGCAGCCAGGCCACGACGAGCCCGGCCACCGCGAGGGTGAGCGTGACCGGGAGCTCCTGCGCGAGGAGCGTCGTCACCGGCGTGCGGAACGCGTACGACTCGCCGAGGTGACCGGTCGCCAGGCGTCCGAGGAACACCGCGTACTGCACGAGCACCGGCCGGTCGAGGCCGTACTCCGCGCGGACCTGCGCCAGCGCCGCCGCGGACGCCTGCGACCCGGGCCCCCCGAGGATCGCGAGCGCCGGGTCACCGGGGATGAGCCGGATCGCGACGAACACGATCGTCGCCACCGCCCAGAGCACCCCGATCCCGCCGAGCACACGGCGGACCGCCCAACGCACCCGCCCGCCCGTGGCGGGTCGACGTGCCGGACGGGTGCCGGGCCTCCCGAGTGTCACCGGCGCGTCAGCGTGCGATCCACGCGGTGCCGAAGTCCGGCGTGGAGACGGACGTCGTCGTGATGCCGTGCACCGCCGATCGGTACAGGAAGTGGTTCTGCTGGTCGTAGAGCGGCAGGACCGTCCGGCTCCCGAGGATCGTCTTCTGCGCCTGCTCGACCAGGTCCGCTCGCTCGCTCGCGTCGGAGGTCTCCGCCGCCTCCTGGAGCAGCGTGTCGAGGGCCGGGTCGTCGAGCTGCGCGAGGTTCGCGAAGTACCCGGACGGTGCCGGCGTGATGGAGGCGGAGTCGTAGAGGATGCGGAGGACGTCCGGGCCGACCTTCGTGTACGGGGCGCTGACGACGTCGTACTGGTTCTTCGCCAGGGCGGCGTACCAGCTCGACAGGTCGAGTTCCTCGAGGTCGACCTTGATGCCGACCGCGGCCTCGGATGCCTGGATCTGCTGGAAGAGGCTGCGCTCGGCCGGGACCGACTGGTTCGTCGACACCGGGAACGTGACGGTGAGCGGCTGGCCGTCCTTCTCGCGGACCCCGTCGCTGTTCGACTTCCAGCCGGCGGCGTCGAGCAGGCGCTTCGCCTCGGTCGGGTCGTACGCGAAGAGCGACTTGTCCGAGTAGGCGTCCGGCTCGACGCTCGAGAGCACCGAGTACGAGCGCTTCGCGGTACCGAGGAACAGCGACTGCAGGCCCGGGTCGATCTCGGCGGCGGCGATGAACGCCTTGCGCACGGACTCGTCACGGAAGACGCCGTGGCCGGAGTTCAGCTCGAGCCGGTTCGAGGCTCCCGGGCGCGGGGCGTCGAGGTCGCGGATGCTGCCCTTCGCCGAGGCTGCCTTGAGCTGGTCGGGCTGCGCGTTGTCGATGACGTCGACCTGGCCGGACTGCAGGGCCGCGTACCGCGAGGTCGAGTCCGGCAGGAAGCGCCACGTCAGACCGTCGAGTCGGGGCTTCGTCGACGAGGCACCGAGCGGGGTGTATCGCGTGTTCTTCGTCAGCGTGACGCGGTCGCCGTGCTTCCAGCCCGTGATCCGGAACGGACCGGTGCCGACGGGCGACTCGCAGTTCGTCGCCTGCTTCCGCTGGAGCGCCTTCGGGGACTCCATCCCGACCCACGGCTGCGAGAACGACTCGAGCAGGGCGGCGTCGGGCCGGCTGAGGGTCAGGGTCACGATGTAGTCGGCGGTGGCGGTGGCCTTCGTGATCGACTGCAGGGCGAGGTAGCCCGTGCTCGAGGCCGTGGCCGGGTCCTGCACGTGCTCGATGTTCGCCACGACGGCGGCAGCGTCGAAGGGCGTGCCGTCGGTGAAGACGACGTCGTCACGCAGGGTGAACGTCAGGGTCTTGCCGTCGTCGCTCGTCGCCCACTTGGTCGCGAGCGCGGGCGTCGCCTTGCCGTCCCGGAGGCCCACGAGCTCCTCGATGTACTGCGACGCGAGGAGTGCCTGCGGGTAGTTGCCGCCGACGTGCGGGTCGAGGCAGGTCGGTTCGGCGTCACCGGAGGCGTAGGTGAGCGTCCCGCCGGCGACCGGCGTCGAGCTGTCCGACGGCGCCGAGCCGCCGGAGCACGCGGTCACGGCCAGGAGGATCGTGGCCGCGCTGGCGACGCCCGTCACCAGGCGACGCAGCGCGGGTGATTTCTGTACTGAGTCCAAGATCATGACGGATCGAGTGTAGCGGTTGGATGGGGACATGGATGCACCGATCCGCCGCGGCGGCCGCCCACGCCGATCGAGCGCCGAGGTGCTCGCCGACGCCGCGGCCGAGCTGTTCCTCGAGCAGGGCTACGCGCGCACGACCGTCGACCACATCGCCGCACGTGCCGGGGTGAGTCGGGCGACGTTCTTCAACTACTTCCCGACCAAGGCCGACGTGATGTGGCTCGAACTCGACGCCGCGGTCGCGGAGCTCCCCGGTGCCCTCGCCTCGTCGACCGAGTCGAGCCCGGTCCGTGCCGTCGAGGAGGCCCTGCTCGCCACCGCTCGCGCGCACGACCCGGAGCGGGTGCCGTGGGCGGTCGCGCAGGCCGAGGTGATGGACATCGGCGGGGAACTCGTCGCGAGCGTGGCCGCCCGGGTGGCGGTGCAGCACGCGGCCGTGGCGCGGTTCGTCGCCGGGCGCACCGGTGAGCACCCTGGCTCGCTCTGGCCCCAGACGGTCGCGGGCGCGATGCTCGGTGCCGCGGCGGCCGCGTTCGGCGTGTGGATCGGCGACGGTGTCGGCCGTCGACCGCTCGTCGAGTACGTCGCGGCGGCGCTGACCCCCGTCGTGGCGGGGCTCGACGCCCGCTGACCGGCCCGGCGCCGGCGGCTCCCGCTGGTACGTTCGACATCGGGCCGTCCGAGGGGGACGACCATCGACGCACCTGGGGGACCGTTGACGAACACGCCTGACCACGACCAGCCCACGCCGGACGCCGACGGGTCGAACGGCGGCGGGCCGTCGCCGACGCAGCAGCCACACGGCCAGCAGCCGGGCCAGCCGCAGCCGTACGGCCAGCAGCAGCCGGGCCAGGCCGGCGAGCAGCCCTACGGCCAGCCGGGTCAGCAGCCGTACGGCCAGCCGGGCCAGCAGCAGCCCTACGGGCAGCAGCCGCAGCCGGGCCAGCCGGGCGGGCAGCAGCCCTACGGCCAGCAGCCGGGCCAGCCAGGTCAGCAGCAGTACGGCCAGCCGGGCCAGCCGGGCGCGCAGCAGCCGTACGGTCAGCCGGGCCAGCAGCAGCCCTACGGGCAGCAGCCGCAGCCGGGCCAGCCGGGCGCGCAGCAGCCGTACGCCCAGCCGGGCCAGCAGCAGTACGTCCCCGGCGCGGCCCCCGCTGGCTCGATCGCGTTCGGCCAGGTGTCGCGTCAGTCCCGCGGGCGCCGTGTGCTCATCACCGTCGGCAGCGTCCTCGTCGGCGTGCTCGTCGCCGGGCTCGTCCGCTGGGGCCTCTCGAACGCGTTCGAACCGTCGAAGCAGGACTTCGTCGACGAGGGCGTCTCGCAGATCAAGGAGCAGACCCAGTTCCCGAAGCAGGTCGACTCGATCACCACGTGGACGGGCGTCTCCGCGGAGGACGGCGCGATCCACTACCGCTACACGGTCGCCGCCGACCCGGCGCAGCTCTCCGAGCAGACGGTCCACGACTCGGTGCTCTCGAACCTCTGCTCGACGAAGTCCACGCGGGACATCCTCGACCGGGACATCGCGATGCGGTACACCTACGGATTCCAGAGCTCGGACAAGACGATCGACTTCGAGTTCCGCGAGGCCGACTGCTGACCTGACCCGGCCCGGTGCCGGGTGCGCCGGCCGGACCCGTCGTCGGAGGCGCGGGCTCAGGCCCGGAGCGTCCCGGCGCCGCCCGCGGCGACGTCCTCGACCGTGCCGTCCTTGACGACCTCGGGGATCTCGTCGCCCGTCGGCCGGAGCACGGCGTCTCCCGGCACGGACAACGTGAGCACGGCCTCCTCGACGTACTGGCTCGACTCGAGCGACTGCTCGACCCGGCGGAGGCGCGTGGCGACGTGTTCCTCGTCCTCGTTGCCGGTGAGGTCGACCGCCGCGACGAGGTACACGCGGGACGGCCCGACGAACTCGAGGTGCAGGTAGCTGACGCTCTCGACCTGCTCGCGCGAGAGCAGTTCGACGAGCACGGCGTTCTCCAGCTCCGGCGAGGTGCTCTCCCCGAGCAGGAACCGGCGGTTGCGGTCGATGAGGACGATCGCGACGACGCCGAGCAGCAGCCCGACGGCGATGGACCCGATCGCGTCGAACACCGCCAGCCCGGTGAGCTGGTGCAGCAGGACGCCGAGGAACGCGATGACGAGGCCGACCAGGGCTGCGGCGTCCTCGGCGAACACGGCGCGGAGGGTCGGGTTCGACGACTGCAGGACGTGGCGGAGCACGGGCACCTTGCGCTTGGAGGCCGCGCCGTGCGCCTGGCGGTACGCCTGCAGGAAGCTCGTGCCCTCGAGGCAGAACGACAGCGCGAGCACGGCGTAGTTGAGCACGACGTCCTCGGCGGGCCCGGTCTCGCCGAGTTCACTGATGCCGTGGTAGATCGAGACGATCGCGCCGGCGGTGAAGAGCCCGAACGCGGCGAACATCGACCAGATGTACGTCTCCCGGCCGTACCCGAGCGGGTGCCGCTCGTCGCGCTTCCGGGCACCGCGGCGCTCGGCGACGAGCAGGAAGACCTCGTTCCCGGTGTCCGCCCAGGAGTGCGCGGCCTCCGCGACCATGGACGCGGACCCGGAGAGCAGTGCGGCGATGGTCTTCGCGATGGCGACGAGCAGGTTCGCGCCGAACGCGATGATCACGGTGAGGAGCGACTCGGGCTTCCGCTCGGTGTCGGACGCGGGGGTCTCGGGCATTCCTCCAGCATGCTCCGGTCCGGTACGATCGGGTGCACAGGCATCGATCCGGCCATCACCGGGGAGCCTTCCGGAAGAACGCGGCCCCGACGGGGTCGTCAGTAGAACCGGACGGGTTCGGGACCGACACCATCCCGACGCAGAGTGGTCACGAACGGGCGTCCGACGCCGGGCCGTGGCAAGCGAGGTGGTACCGCGGAGCGCAGGCTCCGTCCTCGTGGTCCAGTCCCACCGACCTCCAGGAGCCTCCCGTGCGGTACCCGCTGAACTCCGACTCCGACGGCGTGACCCCGTCCCCGTCCTTCCCCACGGTCGAGGACGGCATCCTCGCCTTCTGGAAGGGCGACGACACCTTCCGGGCCTCGATCGCGCAGCGCGAGGGCTCCGACGAGTGGACGTTCTACGACGGCCCGCCCTTCGCCAACGGTCTGCCGCACTACGGCCACCTGTTGACCGGGTACGCCAAGGACGTCTTCCCGCGCTACCAGACCATGCGCGGTAAGCAGGTGCACCGCCGCTTCGGCTGGGACACCCACGGCCTGCCCGCCGAGCTCGAGGCGATGCGCCAGCTCGGCATCACCGAGAAGCACGAGATCGACGCCATGGGCATCGACGTCTTCAACGCGGCGGCGAAGCGGTCCGTCCTGCAGTACACCGACGAGTGGCAGCAGTACGTGACCCGCCAGGCGCGCTGGGTCGACTTCGAGGACGACTACAAGACCCTCGACGTCACGTACATGGAGAGCGTCCTCTGGGCGTGGAAGTCGCTGTGGGACAAGGGCCTGGCGTACGAGGGCTTCCGGGTCCTCCCGTACTGCTGGAACGACCAGACGCCGCTGTCGAACCACGAGCTCCGTATGGACGACGACGTCTACAAGATGCGCCAGGACCAGTCCGTCACCGTCGCGTTCCCGCTGACGGGCGCGCGGGCCGCGGAGCTCGGGCTCGAGGGCGTCCGCGCCCTCGCCTGGACGACGACCCCGTGGACCCTGCCGACGAACGCGGCGCTCGCGGTCGGCCCGGCGATCGCGTACGCGGTCCTGCCGGCCGGGCCGGGAGGCGCGGCTGACGGTGGCGCCGCCGGTTCGGCTCGGTACCTGCTCGCGTCCGACACGGTCGCCGCGCACGCGAAGGACCTCGGTTACGCCTCGGCCGAGGAGGCCGTCGACGCCGTCACCCGGACGATCGAGGGTCGCGACCTCGACGGTGTCACCTACGAGCGCCTGTTCGACTTCCTCGCGGAGACCGAGGGCATGGAGAACGCCTGGAAGATCCTCGTCGCGGAATACGTCGAGACCGGTGAGGGCACGGGCATCGTGCACCAGGCCCCGGCGTACGGCGCCGACGACCAGGAGGTCTGCGCGGCCGCCGGCATCCCCGTGGTGCTCTCCCTCGACGACGGCGGCGTCTTCACGTCGCAGTTCGGCGAGGTGGCCGGCATGCTCTGGTCGGACGCGAACAAGCCGCTCACGAAGGCCGTCCGCGACGCCGGTCGGCTCCTCCGTCAGGCGTCGTACGAGCACAGCTACCCGCACTGCTGGCGCTGCCGCAAGCCCCTCATCTACAAGGCCGTCTCGTCGTGGTTCGTCCGCGTCACCGAGATCCGCGACCGCATGGGTGAGCTCAACCAGGACATCACCTGGGTCCCGGACAACGTCAAGGACGGCCAGTTCGGCAAGTGGGTCGGCAACGCCATCGACTGGTCGGTCTCCCGCAACCGCTACTTCGGCACCCCCATCCCGGTGTGGGTCTCCGACGACCCCGAGCACCCGCGCCAAGACGTCTACGGCTCGCTCGAGGAGATCGAGCGCGACTTCGGCCGCCTGCCCCGCAACGCCGAGGGCGAGGTCGACCTGCACCGCCCGTTCATCGACGAGCTGACCCGCCCGAACCCGGACGACCCGACGGGCACCTCGACCATGCGTCGCATCACCGACGTGTTCGACGTCTGGTTCGACTCCGGGTCGATGCCGTACGCGCAGGTGCACTACCCGTTCGAGAACCGCGAGTGGTTCGACACGCACAGCCCGGCGGACTTCATCGTGGAGTACATCGGCCAGACCCGCGGCTGGTTCTACGTCATGCACGCGCTCTCGACCGCGCTGTTCGACCGCCCGGCGTTCACGAACGTCATCAGCCACGGCATCGTGCTCGGCTCCGACGGGCAGAAGATGTCGAAGAGCCTGCGGAACTACCCGGACGTGTCCGAGGTCTTCGACCGGGACGGCGCCGACGCCATGCGCTGGTTCCTCATGTCCTCGTCGGTGATCCGCGGCGGGAACCTCGTCGTCACCGAGGAGGGCATCCGCCAGGGCGTCCGTGAGTTCCTGCTGCCGCTGTGGTCGACGTACTACTTCTTCACCCTGTACGCGAACGCCTCGGGCGCCGAGGGGTACCAGGCGAGCCGCAGCACGGCGAGCACCGACGTGCTCGACCGCTACCTCCTCGCGAAGACCCGGGTGCTCGTCGCCGACGTCACGACGCACCTCGACGCGCTCGACACCCCGCTGGCCGCCCAGGCGATCCGCGACTTCGCCGACGTGCTCACCAACTGGTACGTCCGTCGGTCGCGGGACAAGTTCTGGGCCGGTGCCGAGTCGTCCGCGGAGGCCCGTGCCGCGTTCGACACGCTGCACACGGTCCTCGAGACACTCGCCCGGGTCGCGGCGCCGCTGGCCCCGCTCGTCACCGAGGAGGTCTGGAAGGGCCTGACCGGCGACCGGAGCGTGCACCTGACCGACTGGCCGTCCGCCGACGAGTTCCCCGCCGACGACGCCCTGGTCGCGGCGATGGACCGCGTGCGCGACGTCGCGTCGAAGGGCCTCGCGCTCCGCAAGGCGACCGGCAAGCGCGTCCGTCTGCCCCTCGCCACGCTGACGCTCGTCGTGCCGGACACCGCCGCCGTCGAGCCGTTCACGGACATCCTCCGCGACGAGCTCAACGTCAAGCGGGTCGTGCTCGAGCAGCAGGCCGAGGAGTCCCTGGCGCAGTACGGCATCGAGCGGAAGCTCACCGTCAACGCCCGCGCTGCCGGCCCCCGCATCGGCAAGGCCGTGCAGCAGGTGATCCCGGCCGCGAAGCGGGGTGACTGGACCGCGACCGAGACCGGCGTGACCGTCGGCGGCATCGACCTCGTCGAGGGCGAGTACACGCTCGACCTCACGGTGGCCGACACGTCGAAGGCCGTGGCGTTCCTCGACGGCGGCGGCTTCGTCGTCCTCGACACCGTCACGACGCCCGAGCTCGAGGCCGAGGGCATCGCCCGCGACGTCGTCCGCGCCGTGCAGCAGGCCCGCCGCGACGCGGGGCTCGACGTCGGCGACCGCATCACGCTGACGCTCCGCGCCGACGAGACGGCGGCCTCCGCGGTGACCGCGCACGAGACGCTCATCGCGAACGAGACCCTCGCGACGGGAGTGCAGGTGGTCCCGTCCGCGTTCGGTCCGGACGAGGACACCGTCGCCGTCGGCGACGGTGCAGCGGTGACCGTGGAGGTGGCACGCGCATGAGTGACGGCAACGAGCACGGGTACGACGACGGGCACGGGTACGACGACGACGCGACCGACGGGATCGGCGCGGACGGCGTCCGCATCCCGGTCGGGCCCGCCGGGGACGCGGCTCCCCGCGAGGAACTGCCGTACGGGGGTGACGACGACGAGGTCCGCCGCGTCGAGGCCGCCCTGTACGCCCGGATCGGCGAGCAGGCCCCCGAGCGTCGGCTGACCGCGACCCGGCGTGCCGTCGAACTCCTCGGCGACCCGCACCTGGCGTACCCGGTCATCCACATCACCGGCACGAACGGCAAGACCTCGACCGCCCGGATGACCGAGAGCATCGTGCGCGCGCACGGTCTCCGCACCGGGCTCATGACCAGCCCGCACCTCGTGTCGATCCGCGAGCGCATCGTCATCGACGGCGAACCCATCGCCGCCGACAAGTTCGTCGAGAACTGGGACGACATCACCCCGATCCTCGACATGACCGACGCCGAGCTCACCGCGAAGGGCGAGCAGCCGCTGACGTTCTTCGAGGCCCTCACGGTCCTCGCGCTGGCGTGCTTCGCCGAGGCGCCCGTCGACGTCGCCGTGATCGAGGTCGGCATGGGCGGCGAGTGGGACTCCACGAACGTCGTGCAGAGCCAGGTCGCCGTCTTCACGCCGATCGCCGTCGACCACGCCAAGCAGCTCGGGAACACCGTCGCGGAGATCGCCCGCACGAAGTCCGGCATCGTCAAGCCGTCCTCCGCGGTCGTGTCGAGCACGCAGACGCCCGAGGCGCTCGCCGAACTCGAACGCGCCGCCGAGCTCACCGAGTCGACCCTGGCCGTCGAGGGCACGGGCTTCCGGGTCACGAGCGACACCCCGGCGGTCGGCGGCCAGCTCGTCAGCGTGCAGGGCGTCGCCGGCACCTACGACGACCTCTTCGTGCCGCTGTTCGGCGCCCACCAGGCGCACAACGCGGCGGTCGCCATCGCCGCCGTCGAGTCGTTCCTCGGTCGGGGCAGCCAGGCGCTCGACGAGGACGTGCTCAGCGAGGGGCTCGCGGGTGCGACCAGCCCCGGTCGGCTGCAGCCGATCGCGACCGGTCCGACCGTCGTCGTCGACGCCGCGCACAACCCGCACGGAGCGGCAGCGCTCGCCGAGGCCCTCCCGGTCGCGTTCCCGTCCGGACACGTCGTCGCCGTCGTCGGGATCCTCGGTGACAAGGACGCCCGCGGGTTCGTGCGTGCGCTCAAGGACGTCGTCGCGACCTTCGTCGTCACGCAGCCACCGGGCGACCGGGCACTCGACGCGGACGCCTTCGCCCGGGTCGTCGTGGACGAGGTCGGCGACGAGCGCGTGGTCGTCGAACCCGGCCTCGCCGGCGCCCTGCAGGAGGCCCGTGACCTGGCCGACGACGCCGACGCCGAGGACGCGATGGTCCTGGTCGCCGGTTCGATCGTGATGGTCGGTGCCGTCATGGACCTGGTGCACGCCGAGGGGGAGTCGAAGTGACGGACGCACCGCGGGCCTCCAGGCCGGGTCGACCGTCGCGACAGCGGCGCTCCCGCGACGACCGCGGCGCGCGCGAGAGCCTGCTCGGCATCACCCTCGTGCTCGAGGCGATCATGTTCTTCTTCCCGATGCTCGTCGTGTTCGGCAAGCACACCCTGTCGCCCGGCTGGGCCTTCGGTGGGGGCATCCTGATGATCGTCGTCTACGCGCTGGCCTCTCGGCTGACCGGCTCCCGAGCCGGTGTATGGTTCGGGTGGCTGCTCCAGGCGGCCGTCTTCGCCACCGGCTTCATCGAGCCGTTCATGGTCGCGGTGGGCATCGTGTTCCTGGCGCTGTGGGTGTTCTGCTTCGTCAAGGGCGGACAGCTCGACCGCCAGAACGCCGCCCGACGCGCCGCGGCCGGCGACTGACCACAACCGACCCCCGAACCCCCAGGGAGCCCAAGCTGTGTCCGACTTCGAAGAGACCCTCGTCCTCGTCAAGCCCGACGGCGTCGCCCGGCAGCTCACCGGCGAGGTCCTCCGCCGGATCGAGGCCAAGGGCTACGAGATCGTCGACCTCAAGATGCTGACCGCGCCGCGGGACCTGCTCGACGCGCACTACGAGGAGCACCAGGGCAAGCCGTTCTTCGAGCCGCTCGTCGAGTTCATGCAGTCCGGTCCGGTCGTCGCCGTGCGTGTCGCCGGCAACGGCGTCATCGCGGGCTTCCGGTCGCTCGCCGGCACCACCGACCCGACGTCGGCCGCGCCCGGCACCATCCGTGGCGACCTCGGGCGCGACTGGGGCCTGAAGGTCCAGCAGAACCTGGTGCACGGCTCGGACAGCCCCGAGTCGGCCCAGCGTGAGCTCGGGCTCTGGTTCGCCTGATGACGAACGCGAACCGGCCCTCGAAGAACGAGCGCCGCGCCCACGCGCGTGACGTCGCGCGCCAGCGCGCCGACGCCGAGCGCCGCCGCAAGCGTCGCAACCGGTGGTTCCTGCAGGGCGGCATCGGCATCGGCATCCTCGCGATCGCCACGATCATCGCCCTCGTCGCGGTCAACGCCAACCAGTCGTCGTCGGTGTCCGCCGCCGGGCCGAAGAACATGATCACCGGCGGCATCGAGTTCCACGCGGTCGACGGCAAGGTCGAACCGGTCACCACGAAGGCCGTCTCGGCGAAGGGCGAGCCGTCCGCGGCCGCCACGACGAACTCCGACGGCTCCGCGAAGGTCGTCGAGTACGTCGACTGGGCCTGCCCGGTGTGCAAGCAGTTCGAGGCGGCCTACGCCGACCAGATCCTCGACAAGGTGAAGTCCGGCGACGCCACGCTGACGATCCAGCCGGTGTCGATCCTCGACCGCAACTACCAGAACTCGCGCTACGCCAGCCGTGCCGCGAACGCCGCGATGTGCGTCGCGAACTACGCGCCCGACGAGTTCCTCGACGTGCAGACGCAGTTCTTCGACAACCAGCCGGCAGAGGGCACGAAGGGCCTGACGAACGCCGAGATCGCGAAGCTGGTGAAGGCCGGCGGGGCGACCGGTTCGGACGTCTCCTCGTGCCTCTCGAGCGAGCGGTACCGCGGCTGGGTGACGAAGTCGACCAACACCGTGCTCGCCGACGACAGCCTCAAGGGCCCGCAGGGCTTCGGTACGCCGACCGTCCTCGTCGACGGCAAGCGGCTCGACAACCTGACGCAGGTCATCACGGCGATCGACCAGTCGGGCAGCTGACCCGCACGACACCGTTCCACGACGACGTCCCCGTTCCGGTCCGGAGCGGGGGCGTCGTCGTGTGTGGTCGACCTGTGCGGGGCGGTCAGCGTCCCGATCGGCCCACGAAGGCGGCGAACTGCGCGGGGTCGGTGAGCGACTGCGTCCGCGGGTCGGCACCGTACTGCCGCCCGTCGACGAGGATCGTCGGCGTGCTCGTGAGCCCGGGCAGCGACGAGTTCGGGACCGGGCCGGTCCGTACCCGCGCCGTCGAACGGGCGACCCACGGCGCGAAGTGCTGGCGCGTGATGCACGTCGCGACAGCCGGACCGTCCGCACCCGCCCGGCCCGCGATCGCGACGAGCTCGTCGTCGCTCAGCCCCCGGGTGCTCTCGGACGGCTGCTCCGCGAAGAGGGCGGTGTCGAACGCCAGGAACGCGTCCGGGTCGTGGTCGACGACGCACGCTGCGGCGGCGGCCGACCGGGTCGAGTAGCGCGTGCCGAGCGAGCGGCCGTCGAGCACGCTGACCGGGTGCAGTTCGAGCGTCGCGGTCCCGTCCCGCACCCACCGTTCGATCTGCGGGAACTGCGCCGTCTCGAACTGGTTGCAGTACGGGCACATGTAGTCCGCGTACACGGTGATGTCGACGACCCCGTCGCGCTGCCGCGTCGGTGTGGGGGTCCCGGCGGGCGGCACCGGTCCGCTCCGGTCCGCGACGACCTCGCCGTGGTCCCCGCGCAGGACGACACCGTCGCTCACCGCGTTCCGGGGGCCCGGCCCGTCGGGGTCCGCTGCCTGGCCGACCACCACCGCGACCACCGTGATGACGGCGACCGTGCCGAGCACGAGGGCGCCGACGCCGAGGACGGTGGTCCGCCGTCGCCGCGTCCGCTCGGTCCGGAGGGCGGTGCGTGCACGCTCCCGAGCGGCCTCCCGCCGGGCGCTCCCGTTCTCGCTCATCGCTGCCGAGCGTACCGAGCGGCGTGCGCGCAGCCGACGTCGTCGCGAGCGTCCGCGCGTCAGAACAGGGTGCTGAGGAGGGTCGGGAACTTGATGATGATCGTCACGATGACGAACAGGTAGTTCGCCAGCGGGAAGGCCCAGCAGTAGGGGAGCAGCACACGACCGAGTCGCTGGGTCCGGGCACCGAAGCGGCCCTGGGCGGCGTTCCAGATCGTGAAGACCCAGAACATCGGGATCGTCGCCGACCAGACGAGCATGCACCACGGGCAGAGCGCGCCGATGAACCAGACGGTCTGCGTGAAGAGCCACGTCACGAAGACCCAGGCGAGGAACACGCCCGCGTTGAACGTGATCCAGAACCACCGCGACCCGTTGCGGAACCCGGCGAGCAGCATGACCGCGACCGCGATCGGGGCCACGAAGCCGAGCACGCCGAGCAGGGGGTTGGGGAAGCCGAACAGGTGGCCCTGCCAGCTCGCCATGACGTCCGAGCAGCTGATGAACGGGTTGACGTCGCAGGACAGCGCCTTCGTCGGGTTCGCGTACTTGGCGAACTCGTCGATCACGAGCGCGAACGCCCCGAGCAGGCCCACCGCGCCGGTGACGAGCAGGAAGACGGCGACGGCGATCGGGCGGCGAGGAGCGGTGGCAGACGTACTCACGGCAGCATCATCGCAGACCCTTCCGGGCCTTCCCCCGAGACGCGTGCGATAATCAGGACGTCGCGCGGCCGATCCGTGCGACGACGAGAGCTTTCCGGGCACTGCCCGGACGATCAGGCGTCGTGAGAGGGCGCCGTGACCGGACGACGCGTCACCGACGCCGAGTCGCGGTGCGGCCAGGGGCCGTCACGGCGGATCGCGCGCGCGGCACGACGCCGGACCGGTCACGAACACAAGCGAGCGCGGCGGCGAGGTCGCCGCCCGCACAGACACGAGAATTCCCGCCACCCTCGCGGGTGAGGGCGGGGCCGAGGAGTGCACCAGCCGATGGTGGAGCAGAACGACAACCAGTCCACGAACAACGACGACACCACGCCGAAGCGTCGGACCCGCCTGTTCGGCGGCCGCCGTGCCCGGTCGGGAGGCCCGGAGGACCAGCCCGACACGTCGACCGACGCCGTCGAGACGGTCTCGGGCGCCGAGGACGCGGCCGACGACGACGCGTCGACGCCGATCGACGTCGACGGCGTCTCCGTCGTGGTCGAGACCGCGAGCATCGCGTCCGACGCGCCCGAGGACGTCACCGTCCTGACCGGCGACCTGCCGGTCGTCCCGGACGCTGCTGCCACGGGCGGCGCCACCACTGCGGCCGACGCGACGGTCCCCGACGCGGCCGCCGGCACCGACGCGACCGCCGACACCGACGCGACCGCCGGCACCGACGCGACCGCCGACACCGACGCGACCGCGAGCACCGACGGTGTCGCCGCGACCGCCGACGTCGACCTCGACGGGGCAGCGACCACCGCCGAGGACGACCTGACTGCGAGCACCGACGGTGGCACCGCGGACGCGGACGCCGGCGCCGCGGCCACGGCGACCGCCGCCGGTGCCGAGGCTGCCGGTACCGACGCGCCCGTCGACGTCCTCGTGCCGGCCGACACCGCTGGTGCCGACGCTGCCGGTCCGGACCAGACCGCCGCCGACGCGGCCGTCAGCACGGACGGTGCCGACGCGACGGCGACCACCGACGAGACGCCCAGCGGCACGGACGCGCCCGACGCGACCGTCACCGGTGACGCTGCTGAGGAGCCGGCCGGCACCGACGCCGTGGACGCGACCCCGGCCTCCGAGCCGTTCGTCCCCAGGGCGACGAGCACGCTCAGCCTGATCTTCCACGCGCCCGTGCTCCCGGAGCTGCCGTCCCGCGACGACCGCTCCGACCGGGGTGGCCGCGGCGACCGCTTCGAGCGCGGCGACCGATCGGAGCGGAGCGACCGTTCCCAGCGGTTCGACCGTGCCGACCGCGCCGACGACGGCGACCGCTCCGAGCGGGGCGACCGCTTCGAGCGCGCCGACCGCTTCGAGCGTGCCGACCGCGGCGACCGCTACGAGCGCCCGGAGCGCGCCGACCGCGGCGACCGGTGGGACGACGAGGACCGCGACGAGCAGTCCGGCAGCCGACGTCGCACCCGACGTCGGGGCAGCAGCAGCGACCGCGAGCAGGCCGAGCCGCGCCGTCGTGAGCCGGAGCTCATCACCGAGCCGCAGCGCATCAAGGGCTCGACGCGCCTCGAGGCGAAGAAGCAGCGCCGCCGGGACGGCCGTGACGCCGGTCGTCGTCGCACGGTCATCACCGAGGACGAGTTCCTCGCCCGCCGTGAGAGCGTCGACCGCCAGATGATCGTCCGGTCGAGCTCCTCGACCATCGAGATCGGCGTGCTCGAGGACGGCGTCCTGGCCGAGCACTACGTGACGAAGTCGCAGAACGTCTCCCTCATCGGGAACGTCTACCTCGGCAAGGTGCAGAACGTCCTGCCGTCGATGGAGGCTGCCTTCGTCGACATCGGCCGCGGCCGCAACGCCGTGCTCTACGCCGGTGAGGTCGACTGGAACTCGGTCGACACCAGCCACGGTCGTCGCATCGAGGCCGCGCTCAAGCCGGGCGACAAGGTGCTCGTCCAGGTCACGAAGGACCCGGTCGGCCACAAGGGTGCCCGCCTGACGAGCCAGATCTCGCTGCCCGGCCGCTACCTCGTGTACGTGCCGAACGGCTCGATGAACGGCATCTCCCGCAAGCTCCCGGACACCGAGCGTGCCCGCCTCAAGAAGATCCTCAAGGAGGTCCTGCCCGAGCACGCCGGCGTCATCGTGCGCACCGCGGCCGAGGGTGCGACCGAGGACCAGCTGACCCGCGACGTGCAGCGCCTCACGAGCCAGTGGGACGCCATCGAGAAGAAGGTGCAGAGCGGGCAGGCCCCGGTCATGCTGCACTCGGAGCCGGACCTGCTCGTCAAGATCGTCCGCGACGTCTTCAACGAGGACTTCACGAAGCTCATCATCGACGGGGAGTCCGCCCGCGAGACGATCGACGAGTACCTGACGGCGGTCGCACCCGACCTCAAGGACCGCGTCGAGCTGTACGACGGCCCGGACTCCTTCGAGGAGCACCGGATCAACGAGCAGGTCGAGAAGGCGCTGGACCGCAAGGTGTGGCTGCCCTCCGGTGGCTCGCTCGTGATCGACCGCACCGAGGCCATGACGGTCGTCGACGTCAACACGGGGAAGTTCGTCGGCTCCGGCGGCAACCTCGAGGAGACCGTCACGAAGAACAACCTCGAGGCGGCGGAGGAGCTCGTCCGTCAGCTGCGCCTGCGCGACATCGGCGGCATCATCGTCGTCGACTTCATCGACATGGTGCTCGAGGAGAACCGCGACCTCGTGCTGCGTCGTCTCGTGGAGTGCCTGAGCCGCGACCGGACGAAGCACCAGGTCGCCGAGGTCACCTCGCTCGGTCTCGTGCAGATGACCCGCAAGAAGATCGGTGTGGGCCTCCGCGAGTCCCTCGACGAGGTCAACGCGAAGGTCAACGACAACAACGCCGACCCGGGCCCCACCAAGGGTCGTCGCAAGGGCCGCAACGGCACGGGCGACGCCGGCGGTCGGAACACCGGCAACGGCGGATCGGGCTCGAACGGCTCGGGCACCGACCACAAGCCGTCGCAGGCGCACCAGATCACCGACGACGTGAAGAACGCCCTGTCGCGGATCGCCGCGTCGACGCTCGCGCACGACGAGCAGGCCGAGCGTGTGACCGGCATCGCCGGGGCGGCCTCGCCGGCCGCTGCGTCGGTCGACTCGCCCGCGACGCCCGTCACGCCGACGTCGCCGGTCGCGCCGGAGACCCAGGCCGAGTCGTCGGGCGGTCCGAAGCGTCGTCGTCGTCGCGGGAGCCGGGCCGGTGACGCCCAGCAGCCGTCGGACGCCGTCGCGCCGCAGGTCGACGCGACCGAGCCCGTCGTGACCGAGTCCGTCGTGACCGAGCCCGTCGTGGACGTCCCGGCGGCGGTCGTCGCACCGGCCGTGCCCGAGCGCGCCCCCGTTGCCGAGCGCGCCGCCGCGGCCGCTCCGGCCGATGCGCCGAAGGAGCGCCCCGCCGGTCGTCGTCGGGTCAGCTCCTCGGCCCCGGTGACCCCGGCCGACACGACCGTCGCGATCCTCGACATCCCGGTGGGGGTCGCCAAGCGCGAGCCGCGTCCGGTCAGCGAGGACACCGAGTCGCTCCTCGACTCGGTCCTGCAGGCGCTCCCGGAGCCGAAGCAGCCCGGACAGGGCCGGTCGCGCTCGCGGCGTGTCTCGTCCGGCAGCATCAGCGCCCCGGCAGCCGCGACGGACACCGACGACGGCACCGTGATCCTGGGGAGCTGACGTGTCCGACCAGCAGCGGCCGGACCGCGGCCACTACGGCGCGGGCCAGGGGGGTCCCTCCCGGCCCGCGCCGGGCCCCGGCGCTGCCGGTGGGCAGTACGGGTACGGCGGTGCCCCCGTGGCACGTCGGCCCCGGCAGCCGGCCGACCCGACGACCGCCTTCGCACCGGGTGCCTCGGTCGGGAACACCACGGGTGCCGCGATCGCGGTCGTGGCGGTCGTGCTCGTCCAGTTCCTCTCCGGCGTGATCGGACTGCTCGGCGCCAGTGCGGTCGTCGGACCGTTCCGCACCTACAGCGGGACGAGCCTCGTGTCGAGCTTCGTGCACGGGGTCTTCGCGGCCCCGTCCCCGTTCTACGTCGGGGCGTTCGCCGCCCTGGCGTTCCTCGTCCCGATCGCCCGTCGCAGCCCGCTGCCGGTCGTGCTCCTGCGCACCGTGCTCGCGGGTGCCGCCGGCACCGTCGCCCTCGCCCTGGTCGGCATCGTCACCGGCTCCGCGAGAGCGGTCGGCGGTGGCGCCGGTCGGCTGCTCGTCGACGTCGTCACGACGCCCCTGCAGCTCGGGTTGCCGCTCACCCTCATGCTCGTCGCGACCGCCACGGCCGCCTGGCTCTGGCTCGGTCGGCCCCGCGGCGGCGCCGGCCGGACGGGAGGCCCGGGCCGCCCGGGCAGCGTCCGTCCCGCCGACGCGGTCCCGCCGGCGACCCTGCCGGGCACGCAGTACGCGCCCGGTCACCCGGGCGCTCCGGTCCCGCAGGCCGGTCCAGTGCCGCAGGCCGGGCAGCCGCCGCAGGGCCGCGGCACCGGCGCGCAGCCGCAGGGGCAGCAGCCCGGTGCCTGGCCGCCGGCGCATCCGGGCCAGCAGGCCGGCCCGTACGGCCCGTACGGGCAGCAGCCTCCGCCTCCGGCCCAGCGACCGTGGGTCGACCCCTCCGGGCACTGAGGCCCGACCGCTGTCCGACTTCCCTGGTGCGTCGTTCTGCGCAGGCGGCGTCCGAGGTGCGCCGGCCGCCGGGCGTGCAGCGGGCCTCCCGTCAGTGCGCGCGCTTGTCCCGCTGCGGTACCCGCAGCCCGCTGGCGATGAGTCGGAGCACCAGCTCCCGGCCCGTGACCGCGGTCGCACCGAGCGCGACGAGCTCGTCGTGCCGCGCCTCGGGCACGTCGTAGTGGTCGTGGTCGAACGCACGGCGCGGGATGCCGGCGCGCTCGGCGAAGGCGTGCAGCTCGTCGTACGACGCGTCGCTGACCAGGTGCGACCACACGGTGTCGTGTGCGGGCCAGGCCGGAGGGTCGATGAGCACGGTCACCCGGTCATCGTACGGGGGAGCGGCGCCCGGACGCGTGTCGCCGTTTGACCGGGCAGCCTCCATCGAGTAATCTTGATCCCTGGTGTCAGCGGGCCGTTCTGCCTGCGTCGCCGATCGTGCCGGGTCCTCCCGGAAGGGTCGCGCAGAAGTGGGCACCCGAGACTTCCCTCAAGCAGAGCATGTAAGGAACACCACGTGGTTTACGCAGTAGTGCGCGCCGGCGGCCGTCAGGAGAAGGTCGAGGTCGGCTCGATCATCACCATCGACCGCATCAAGGCCGACGACAATGGCAACATCGACCTCGCGCCGGTGCTCCTCGTGGACGGGGACAAGATCACCTCCGCCGCGGACGAGCTGGCCAACGTCACGGTGACCGCCGAGGTCCTCGCAGACCTGCGCGGCCCGAAGGTCATCATCCAGAAGTTCAAGAACAAGACCGGTTACAAGAAGCGCCAGGGCTTCCGCGCGGATCTCACGCGCGTCAAGGTCACCAAGATCGCGTAAGGCGGAGGTAGAGACATGGCACACAAGAAGGGTGCGAGTTCCACTCGCAACGGTCGCGACTCGAACGCACAGCGCCTCGGCGTGAAGCGCTTCGGTGGCGAGGTCGTCGGCGCGGGCGAGATCATCGTCCGTCAGCGCGGCACGCACTTCCACCCCGGCGCCAACGTCGGCCGTGGTGGCGACGACACGCTGTTCGCCCTCGCGGCGGGCTCGGTCGAGTTCGGCACCAAGGGTGGCCGCAAGGTCATCAACATCGTCAACGCGTAAGCACGACGACGACTTCAGCGGGAGGGGCAGGCCGTGTGCCTGCCCCTCCCGTTTCGTATCTGCACCATCACCAGGAGTGAACCCATGGCGACCTTCGTCGACCGCGTGACCCTGCACCTGACCGCAGGCAACGGGGGCAACGGCTGCGTGTCGGTCCGCCGCGAGAAGTTCAAGCCCCTCGCCGGCCCCGACGGCGGCAACGGCGGTGACGGCGGCGACGTCGTCCTCGTCTCCGACCCCCAGGTGACGACCCTGCTCGGGTACCACCGTTCCCCGCACCGGTCGAGCCGCAACGGCCAGCCCGGCATGGGCGACCACCGCAGTGGCGTCAGCGGCGAGACGCTCGAACTCCCGGTGCCGGTCGGCACCGTCGTGTACGACGAGGACGGCGGCGTGCTCGCCGACCTCACCGAGCCGGGCATCCGCGTCGTGGTGGCGCCGGGTGGCCAGGGTGGCCTCGGCAACGCCGCGCTCTCGACGACGAAGCGCAAGGCGCCCGGGTTCGCCCTGCTCGGCACCCACGGGTGGTCCGGCGACGTCAGCCTCGAGCTGAAGACCATCGCCGACGTCGCCCTCGTCGGCTACCCGAGCGCGGGCAAGTCCTCGCTCATCGCGGCGATCTCCGCGGCCAAGCCGAAGATCGCCGACTACCCGTTCACGACCCTGACGCCGAACCTCGGCGTCGTCGAGTCGGGCAGCTCCCGGTTCACCGTGGCCGACGTGCCCGGGCTGATCGAGGGCGCGTCGGAGGGCAAGGGTCTCGGACTCGAGTTCCTCCGCCACGTCGAACGCTGCGAGGCGCTGCTGCACGTCATCGACTGCGCGACGCTCGACCTCGGGCGCGACCCGGTGTCCGACCTCGACGTCATCCTCCGCGAGCTCGAGCAGTACCCCGTCCCGGACGGCCAGGTGCCGCTGCTCGACCGCCCGCAGCTCATCGCGCTCAACAAGGTCGACGTGCCGGACGCCGCCGAGCTCGCCGCGTTCGTGACCCCCGAGCTCGAGGAGCGCGGCTACCGGGTCTTCCCGATCTCGACCGCGTCGCACAAGGGGCTCCGCGAGCTCACGTTCGCCCTGGCCGACGTCGTCGAGCAGGCGCGCGCCGAGCGCATCGCCGAGCCGGTCGTGGAGCGCATCGTCCTCCGTCCGAAGGCCGTGGACGAGAAGCCGTTCACGATCCGCGCCGAGGGCGGCGAGGAGAACCGGTTCTACCGCATCCGTGGGTCGAAGCCGGAGCGCTGGGTGCAGCAGACCGACTTCACGAACGAGGAGGCCATCGGCTACCTCGCCGACCGGCTCGCGAAGCTCGGTGTCGAGGACGGTCTGTTCAAGGCCGGAGCAGTCGCCGGGTCGACGGTCGTCATCGGTGGCGACGGCGGGACGATCTTCGACTGGGAGCCGACCCTCACGTCGACCGCAGAGCTCATCACGAGCGCGCGCGGCACGGACTCGCGTCTCGACCTGAACGCCCGACCCACCCGCAACGAGCGTCGCCAGGAGTACTTCGAGCGGATGGACGGCAAGGCCGCGGCCCGCGCCGAGCTCGAGCAGGAGCGCATCTCGGGCCTGTGGTTGGACGACGAGGTCGAGACCGCCGGGGCGTCCTCGACGTCCGGGTCCGACGACCGCGACTGACCCACCGGGCAGCGGGACCACCGCCCGAGCCGAACGACAGGACTGACACGATGACGGACACCACCGTGGACGCGGACACCGGCTCAGGCCAGGAGGCCCGTCCCGGTCCGGCGGTCGTGCTCGGCCCCGTCGCGGTGCGCGCGGACATCCCGCGGGCTCGCCGGATCGTCGTCAAGGTCGGGTCGTCGTCGGTCAGCGGTGCCGCGGCCGGACAGATCGCGCCGCTCGTGGACGCCCTCGCCGCTGCACACCGCCGCGGCACCGAGGTCCTCCTGGTGTCCTCGGGGGCGATCGCCACCGGCTTCCCGTTCCTCGGGCTCGAGGGGCGCCCGGAGGACCTGGCGACCCAGCAGGCCGCCGCTGCGACGGGGCAGGCCGTGCTCATGGTCCGGTACCAGCAGGAGCTCGACCGACACGGGCTCGTCGCGGCGCAGATCCTGCTCACCGCGGGGGACCTGCAGAACCCCACGCACCGGGTGAACGCGCAGCGGGCGATGGACCGGCTGCTCGCGCTCCGGGTGCTGCCCATCGTCAACGAGAACGACACCGTCGCGACGCACGAGATCCGGTTCGGCGACAACGACCGGCTCGCGGCCCTCGTCGCCCGGCAGGTCGGTGCCGACGCCCTGGTGCTGCTCTCCGACGTCGAGGCGCTGTACACGAAGCCCCCGGAGCAGCCCGGTGCCGAGCGCATCGAGGAGGTGCCCTTCGGCGACGACCTCGCCGGTGTGACCTTCGGCAGCGTCGGCGCCGCCGGGGTCGGGACCGGCGGTGCCGGCACGAAGGTGGCGGCGGCGCGCCTCGCGGCCGAGGCGGGCACGTCCGTGCTCGTCACCGCCACCGCCCTGGTGGCGCGCGCGCTCGAGGGCGAACACGTCGGCACCTGGTTCGCGGCGGCGCCCCGGCGCTGACGCAGGCCGGGAGGCGGACGGAGGCCGGGCCTCCCGACCGTGTCACCGCGCCCTGGCGACACCTGGCGCCGGACTACGATCGGCTCATGTCGCTGACCGCTCCCGCCCCGACCCTGGTCGACACCCTCACCGCCGCCCGGGCGGCCTCGACGGTGCTGGCGACCGCGACGACCGCGCTGAAGGACGCCGCCCTCCGTGCCGTCGCCGACGCACTGCGCGCCGGCACGGCCGAGATCGTCACCGCGAACCACGCGGACCTGGTGGTTGGGGAGGAATCGGGGCTGTCGTCCGGGCTGCTCGACCGGCTCCGGCTCGACGTCGACCGGGTGGACGCCCTCGCGGACGCGGTCGAGCAGGTCGTCGGCCTCACCGACCCCGTCGGGCAGAGCGTCCGCGGGTCGGTCCTGCCGAACGGCCTGCAGCTGTCGCAGGTCCGCGTGCCGTTCGGCGTCGTCGGCGCGATCTACGAGGCGCGCCCGAACGTCACGGTCGACATCGCCGCACTCGCCCTGAAGTCGGGCAACGCCGTCGTGCTGCGCGGTGGGTCGGCCGCACAGCGGACGAACGCCGTCCTCGTCCGGTGCATCCAGGACGCGGTCGCCGCGGTCGGGCTGCCCCGGGCGCTCGTGCAGACGATCGACGAGCTCGGCCGACAGGGCGCGACCGAGCTGATGCGCGCGCGGGGGCTCGTCGACGTGCTCATCCCGCGGGGGAGTGCCTCGCTCATCCAGACGGTCGTGACGGAGTCGCAGGTGCCGGTGATCGAGACCGGCGCCGGTGTCGTGCACGTGTTCCTCGACGCGTCCGCGCCGCTCGAGCGTGCGGTCGACATCGTCCTCAACAGCAAGGTGCAGCGCCCCAGTGTCTGCAACGCGCTCGAGACGCTGCTCGTGCACGAGGCCGCGGCCGAGCGCCTCCTCCCCGTGCTCGCCGACCGCCTCCGGGCCGCAGGGGTGACCCTGCGCGGCGACGACGCCACCCGGACCATCGTGCCGGGCGTCCTCCGGGCCACCGAGGCGGACTGGGCCACCGAGTCCATGGACCTCGACCTGTCGGTCCGCGTCGTGCCGGACGTCGACGCCGCCATGGCGCACATCGCGCAGTGGTCGACGCACCACACCGAGTCGATCGTGACGAACGACGTCGACACGGCCGAGTACTTCCTGGCCGGCGTGGACTCCGCGGTCGTCATGGTCAACGCGTCCACCCGCTTCACCGACGGGGGCGAGTTCGGCTTCGGCGCCGAGGTCGGGATCTCGACGCAGAAGCTGCACGCCCGCGGGCCGATGGGGCTGCCCGAGCTGACGAGCACGAAGTGGTTGGTGCGTGGGCAGGGGCACATCCGCGGCTAGGATGGTCCGGAGTCTTCCTCGATCGATCGGAGCACCGTCGTATGTCACTCCTCGCTGAAGCCGCTGAGCACGCCCCCGGTGTGCCCGCGGTCGTCTTCCCGATCGTCGCCGCCTGCTTCTTCGCGCTGCTCGGCTTCGTGACCTGGAGCTTCCGCGACGTGGCCTACCGTCACTCGCAGAAGTTCGAGGCGACGCGGCACCACGAGACCGGCGTGGACGAGTTCGGCCACACCAAGATCTGAACCGTCCCCCGATGCTCGAGAACACGGGTCGGCCGCGCATCGGGGTGATGGGCGGGACGTTCGACCCGATCCACCACGGCCACCTCGTGGCCGCGTCCGAGGTCGCGAAGCACTTCGACCTCGACGAGGTGGTGTTCGTCCCGACCGGTCAGCCGTACATGAAGTCCGGCGTCACCGACGCGGAGCACCGCTACCTGATGACCGTCATCGCGACGGCGTCGAACCCGATGTTCACCGTCAGCCGCGTCGACATCGACCGGCCCGGACCCACGTACACGGTGGACACGCTGAAGGACCTGCGCGAGCAGCGTCCTGACGCGCAACTCGTCTTCATCTCCGGTGCCGACGCCGTCCAGCAGATCGTCGACTGGAAGGACCGCGACGTCCTGTGGGACCTCGCGCACTTCGTCGCCGTGACCCGGCCAGGACACGCGCTCAGCATCACCGGACTCCCAGAGCGGGACGTTAGCCTGCTCGAGGTCCCCGCGCTGGCGATATCGTCGACCGACTGCCGCGATCGGGTTCGACAGGGGTTCCCCGTCTGGTACCTGGTCCCCGACGGCGTCGTCCAGTACATCTCCAAGCACCATCTGTATCGGAGCGTTGCATGAGTTCGTCCGACGCGCAGCCGCCACTGTCGCGGCGTCAGGCGCGCGAACGGGAGCGCGCGGGCGGTGCCCAGCCCGTCACGCCGCCGCCGACGATCGCTCCTGCGGATCCGCAGGACGGCCAGGAGGCCCGACGTCGCCCCGGTTCGCACGTCGCGCCCGCCTCGGCGGCACCCGCGCAGGCCGCCGGTCCGGCCGCCGTCGCGGCACAGCCGTCGTCGCCCGCCCGCCCGGGTTCGTCCGGAGCCGCGTCGTCCGGCGGGGTGCCGAGTGCGCCTCCCGGATCCGCGGTCGAGATCGTGCCCGGCACCGGCGGCATGTCCCGTCGGCAGCTCCGGCTCCTGCGGGAGGCGCAGCAGCAGGCCGTGCGACCGGTGCCGCTGCAGAACCCGACGCCGCACTCGTCCGACCGCACGGTCAAGGACGTCCTCGGCGGCCTCGCCGGTGGCACGACGCCGGCACCCGATGCGCAGACCCCGTCCGTGCCGCCGACCTCGACCGAGGCGCCGCTGAGCCCGACCGGGTTCGCCGGCACCGCGGCGCCGCGTCGGAGTGGCGACGTGCAGGCGCGCCCGGCTTCCGCCGACGCCCTGGCGCCGACCCCCGACGACGTCGACGACTCGGAGGAGTCGGGCACCGCGACGCCCGTGTCCGGGACCGCCGCCGACCCGGTGCCGCTCGACCGTGCCGCGGTCGAGCAGGCGACGTCGGCGGACGGTTCGCCGGACGCGATCGAACCGCTCGACGCTGCTGCCGCGCACGCCGAGGAGCCCCGCCGTCACCGGACGACCTGGGCCCCCTACGACGCCGACCCGGACGAGGTGGCAGCGGCGGAGTCGTCGTCTGCCCCCGAGGCGGACTCCGGCGCCGGCGCTGACCCCGGCGAGGTGGTCGACCCCGTCGTCGTCCCGTCGGCTGCGCCGGACGCCGTCACGCCCGGTGTCTTCCCGCTCGACCTCGACGACGACACCGCCGAGGTGGCCGTTCCGGAGACGGACCCGACCCCGTCCGCGCAGACGCCCATGCCCGAGCCGAAGCCGATCACCACGGCGTTCGAGGCACCCAGCGGTCACTGGTCGACGCTGGCGCACGACTCCAACGACGCCGAGGTCCACGACGAGGAGACCGGCACACGCCGTGTCGCCGAGACCCGGTCGAGCGCGATCATCCTGCCCAACTCCGCCCTGGCCGACCCGACCGGTGCGCTCAACGCCACCGGCGAGGTGATCCTGACGGGCTCGATCGACCTGCCGTCCTCGCTGTCCTCGACCGGGTCGCACCGGCCGATCGACGGCGCGGAGGTCGACCGACTGCTCGAACAGCACGACGAGCAACCCGACACCGACGCGAGCCCGGTGCGGGCCAGCAAGGCGGTGTCGAGCCACACGTCGACCCGTCAGGTGGTCCTCGCCGCCGCAAAGCCGAAGGACTCCCGGACGCCGGTCATCCTCGCGGTGAGCGCGAGCGTCGTCGCCGTCGCCGCTGCTGCCGTGATCGTGGTGGCGTTCGCCGTCACGAACGGCTTCGGAGGCTGAGCACCGCTCCAGCCTGCGGCCGCTCCGTCGGCCCCGGCCGGTGTGGCCGGTGTCGGCCGTACCGCTTATGATCATCACCCAGCACGACCATCCCGACGTCCCGTCGGCGATGACCACCGGAAGGACTCCGTGACCGCATCCGCTCGCGCACTCGAACTCGTGCAGATCGCCGCCCGCGCGGCCGACGCCAAGCAGGCCGAGGACCTCGTCGCCCTCGACGTCACCACGCCGCTGCAGCTGACCGACGTCTTCCTGCTCGCCACCGGCCGGAACGAGCGCAACGTGCTCGCGATCGCCGACGAGATCGAGGACCGCATGCTCGAGGCCGGCGCGAAGCCGCTGCGTCGCGAGGGCCGGAGCGAAGGCCGTTGGGCCCTCATCGACTTCGGTGACATCGTCGTGCACGTCTTCCACGAGGAAGACCGGCAGTACTACTCGCTCGAGCGACTCTGGTCGGACTGCCCGGTCATCCCGCTCGAACTCCCGGTCGACCACACGGCCTGACCGGCGACGCGCCCGGGTGGCGGCGACGATTTCCTCACCCGGTCATCGCGTGGTGTACGCTGTACTGGTGCCTCCGGGGAACCGGGGAAAGCGATCATGAACATCTGATCGGCACTGAACGGGTCTGTGGCGCAGCTGGTAGCGCACCTGCATGGCATGCAGGGGGTCAGGGGTTCGAGTCCCCTCAGATCCACCCACACACGAAGCCCCGTCGCTCACCGAGCGGCGGGGCTTCGTCGTTCCCGGTGTGACCGCGCGTGAGACGCCGCCTCCCCGGCGAGACGCCGCCTCCCCAGCGAGACGCTGCGGGGAATCGCGGTGTCCGGTGGGGAAGGCGGCGTCTCGGCGTCGCTGCGGGTCAGCGGCGGCGGGTACCCCGGCGGCCAGCGCGGCGCAGGAGGAGCCCGGCGACGAGCACCACCGTGGCGGAGGTCGCCATCGTCACGAGCCCGGCGGCACCCGTGAACGCGAGGGCACCGTGAGACTGCCGTGCTGGGTGGGCGGCGTCGCTGCCCGGGACCGGCCCGGTGCCGTGCGGGGACTCGGTGCCGGTGCCACCCGGCGTCGTGCCGCCGCCAGGAGTCGAGCCGCCACCGGAACCGGCGCCACCACCGGAACCGGAACCACCACCCGGGCCCGGACCACCCCCAGTCCCGCCACCGCCGCCCGGCGTCCCGGTCCCTGTGTGGACCAGACCGGCGTCGACGTCGTCGGTGCGGTCGACACCGGAGCGGTGCCCCTCGGCGTCCGTGCGTTCGGCGAGCGTGATGGTCGGGGTGACACCGTCCGCGGCGACGTCGGAGTCGCGCGTCGGGTCCTCGCCGACGTGTTCCCGTGTGGATGCGGTGTCCGCTGGCGCGGTGAAGGTCAGCGTGTACGCGCCCGGTCGCAGTCCGTCGAACCGGTAGTGCCCGGCGCGGTCGGTGCGGCTCGTCCGGTCGACGGCGTCTCCACGGTCGTCGGTACCGAGCAGGTGGACCGGGACCTCGGGCACCCCCGGTTCGCCGGGGTCCTGCAGGCCGTTCCCGTCCTCGTCGTCCCACACGCGGTCACCGATCGCGCCGGCGACGACACGGACGGCGGCGGTGTTGGACAGTGCCGGGAGGTCGAGGTCGCCCGCGTGCAGCTCGAACCGGTTGACGTAGACGTCGCCGTCCTGCTCGCCGTCCGTCACCAGGGTCAGGCGATGGGTGACGGCGCCCCCGGGGGCCACTGGAGCACCGTGCTGGACGCGGACCGCGGTCACGTCCGAGAAGGACGTCGGGCACCCGTCGGTGCCGAAGGCGGACTCCGCACACCACGTCGTCGCGCCGCCCGGCTGGTTCGACGGCTGACTCGGGTCCGGGTCGACGCTGTCGGCGTCCGCAGCCGTGTAGGTCGCCTGCTCGCGGTCCGCGGGGTCGGTCGGCACCCCGGCTGCGAGATGGGCGGTCCCGTGGAAGGACGACCCGGACACACCCGTGCGGGGCAGCACGTCGATGAGGTCGGTGCTGGACACGGCCGTCGCGTCGGTGTTGCGGTAGCGGAGGTCCCATCCGAGCTGGTCGCCGCGGAGGACGACCGGGTGGACCGCGGACTCCTCGACGACGACCCCGCCGGCGGTGACCACACGGACGGCGCGTTCGGCGCTCCTGAGGTCCTCCGAGGAAGCGTCGGCAGGCGACGACACGACGGCGTGGTTCGTGATCGCCTCGGCCGCGCTCGTGTTCGACACCCGGACCGAGTAGGTGATCGGCGCGATCGCGCGGTTCGGTGTGACCGCTCCGAGGTCCCACGTCAGCCGCTCGCGCGCGGTGCCGTCGTCCGCGGTCACGGTGTCGACCTGGGGTGTGCGGGACCCGGACCCGGACACGTAGGTCGTGTCGACGGGCAGCACGTCCGTGACCGTCACGGGGACGGCACCGCCGGTCGCCTTCCCGTTGGTGACGCTCGGGGAGACCGCGTACTCGAGCGTGTGCCCCGCGAGGACCGACTGCGTGGCGTCGGGGGTGTCGTCGGCGTCGTACCCGGGGTCGACGACCTTCTTCGTGACCCGCGCGAGGTCCTGCGTGACGAGCACGCTGTCGGACAGCCCGCCGGCACCGAGCGCCGGATCCGACCACACGTCGTGGACCCACCCCGGGTACTCGACGCCGAAGACGACGTGCCCGAAGTCGTACGCGCGGGTCCCGTTCGGGACGCTCCGGATGGTCACGTAGGAGTGCAGCGCCGCACTGTCGGCCGCCGGCACGTCCCCCACGGCGCGGACCGCCCCGACGGCGTCGACCCCGCCCGGCACGTCCGCCGGGTCGTCGAACCACGGGCCGGACCCGTCCGAGCAGTCGGCGTGCCGCTGGCCCTCATCAGGGCTCGTCATCCCGTACGCGGCGTACTGCACCCGCGCCTTCCCGAGGCCGGTCGTCCAGGCGGTCCGGCCGGCGACGGCGGTCAGGCGTTGGGTCCGCCGGTCGAACGTGTCGCAGAGGACGGCGTCGTGGAACGGCGAGAGTCCCGGGTTCGTGATGCCGACGTCGCTCCGGTGCCGTTGCCCGGGTGTCGTCCACGGGTCACCCTGCTGCGCCGAAGCGCGGGTCACGTGTCCGGCGTCGTCGGTGACCCGGAAGAGGTGCTTCACCGAGATGCCCGGACCGTCCTGGAACACGTTGCGCCGCGCGGTGTTGTCCGCCGTCGGTTCGCCTTCGCCCGGGTAGTTCGTCGCACCGCTCACGGAGGGCGCCACGAGCGCCGAGTAGGTGTTCACCGACTCGACGCTCGTGCCCGTGGGCGGGTTCGGTACCCAGAACGCGAGGTAGCCGGACACCACCATCCCGGTCAGGCCTGCGGGGACGTCGCCGCCGGCCAGCGTCCGGGTCGGCATCCGCGAGGCGTCCGTCACGACGCCGTCGACGACGACCTGCACCTCCGCGCCCGGCCCCGCCTGCTCGCACCGGAACGTCCCGGAGTCCGCCACGGCCGCAGGGCCTCCGCCGGAACCACCGGGCAGGGTCCAGAACCGTTCCGGGGACGCAGCGTCGTTCGGTCCGCAGGCCGGGCGGTCGCCGTTCCACAGCACGGCGTCGGTCGGCAGGTCACCGAGGATCCGCGAGACGTCGTCGGTGAACGACATGGTGCCGTTGCTGCGTTCGAACCCGAGGAGTCCCTGCCCGGCGACCAGTGGGCGCCAGTCCACGGTGACCGGGTAGACGAACTGGAGGCCGGGCCTCCCGTCCGGTCCGGCCACGTCCGTGCGGATCTGCGACGCGACCAGCGACTTGCTGAGGTCGTACCGCGGCGCCGCGGAGACCGTGACCTCGGGCGCGTCCTTCGTGGGCCCGTCCGTGCCGTCGGCGACCACCGACGCGTGCACGGCGATCCGGTCGCCGTTCCGGAGCTCGTCGGAGACGTCCAGCACCACGGGGACCGCCTTCACCTCGCCTTCGGGCACCGTGCCGAGGTCGCACGTGAGCTCCGACCCGGCGAGCGCCGAGCCGGGACCGGTGCACAGCGCCGGGACGGCGTCCCACCGTGTGCCCGCGGGTGCGGACACGGTGAAGCGGGTGCCGTGGCTGGGGCCGTCCTGCGAACTGACCGTCACGCGGTAGGTCACCGCGTCGAGCGTGCGGACGACCCCGTTCGTCGGTCCGGTGTCGCCGCCGGGCCCGTCCGACGGGGTGAACGGGCCGTTGCCGTCCCGGGTGACCGCGAGACCCAGGCCGAGGTCGGACCGGGGATGCAGGTCTCCCCGTGCATCGCCGGGCGGTGCGCCCTCGGCCGCCACCGCTGCGGTCGGCGCGGCACCACCGAGGCCGAGGGCGACCGCGAGCAGGGCGAGGGTCGCGACGATGCGCGGGGCAGGGCGATGGTGCATGGGTCCTCCTGGTCCGACCGCGTCGGTCACAACGCGCCGACGGCGGTGGACGGAATGTAGCGAGACCGGTGTCCCAGCGTCAAGGATCCCGTGTGTGACATACCACCGGTGTCGACGGTCCTGCCGGTACGCTGACCGCATGAGCAGCGTCGCGCCCCGGTCCGGATCCCAGTCGTCGATCGCCGCGGACGGCTACACCGCCGACGTCGCGGGTGTCGGGGCCACCCTGCGGACCCTGCGGTTCCAGGGTCGTGACCTCGTCGCCCCGTTCGACGCGGACGAGGTCCGCCCGGTGTTCCGCGGCGCCGTCCTGGCACCCTGGCCGAACCGCGTGGTCGACGGTCGGTACACGTTCGACGGTGTCGAGCACGAGCTCGCGTTGACCGAGCCGAAGCGCGCGCACGCCCTCCACGGCCTCGTCGCGTGGACCGAGTTCGCCGTCCTCGAACACGAGGCCGACCGCGTGGTCCTCGGCACGACGGTCCAGCCGCAGGAGGGCTTCCCGTTCCGGGTCGAGGTCCGCGTGGAGTACCGCCTCGACGCCGACGGGCTGCACACCACGATCACCGGGACGAACACCGGGGACGACCGCGCGCCCTGGGGGACCGGACCGCACCCCTACCTGGTCGCCGGTGCCGGCTCCGTCGACGACTGGACCCTCACCCTGCCCGCCGCCGAGGTGCTCGAGGTCACCGAGGACCGCCTCGTCCCCACCGACCTCGTCCCCGTGCACGACGAGTTCGACATGCGTCAGCCGACGTCGATCGGCTCGCGGTTCATCGACCACGCCTTCACCGGGTTCGACCGGGATGCGGACGGGTCGGCGGCCATCACGGTCACCGCGGCCGACGGGCACGGCGTCCGCGTCGTCTTCGGCGAGGATTGCGGCTGGGCCCAGGTGCACACCGCCGACCACGTCGTCCCCGCGTACCACCGGGCGGCGCTCGCGGTCGAGCCGATGACGTGCGCCCCGAACGCCTTCAACGCGGATGCGTTCGACGACGAGGTGGACACCGGGCTCGTCGTGCTCGAGCCGGGCGACGCGCACGCCGCAGCGTGGACGATCACCGCGGTCTGATCCCGTCCCCGGGCGGCCCGCGGATCGCGGTCCGTCGTCTGCCGGACGGCACGGACCTCGCGGCGCTCGCCGCGGCGACCGACGCGGACCTCGTGTGGCTCGACTCGGGCCTCCCGGCCGGTGCTCCGTCGCGTGCCGCGGCGCGTTCCCGGTGGTCGGTGCTCGCGACCGCCGACGGGCCGTTCGCGGCGCGGTTCCGCCACGAGGACGAGGTCGCACACCTCGACGTCGCCGAACCGGCGACCGGCTGGTTCGGCGCGAGCCGCAGCGAGGCGCGTCCGGCGTTCCCGGTCCTCGAGGACCTGCTCGCACGGACACCGCACCTCATCGCACCCGTCGACGGCTGCGCGTTCGCGCTCGGGTGGGTGGGCTTCCTCGGCTACGAGCTCGGCCGCGAGGTCGACGGCCCGCACCGCACCGCGGACGGGCACCCGGACGCCGACCTCCGGTTCGTCGACCGCGCGGTCGTCGTCCGCGACGACGGTGCCGCCTGGGCGCTCGCGCTCGTCGACGACGCGGCTCCGCACGCGTCCGCGCTGAACCGCGACTGGCTGTCCGGTGTCGGCCACCGGCGGGCGCGCGCCGACCCGTCGGGCGTGGCCCGCGGGCCTCCCGGCCGGTCTGGAGGCCCGCGGGCGCGTCCGCCGGTCCTCCTACGAGGCCGCGGTGGACCGCTGTCGGGACGCGATCCGCGAGGGCACCGCGTTCCAGGTGTGCCTCACCACCGCGTTCGCGGTGCCGACCGACGCGACCGACCGGTCGTTCGACGACCACCTGCACCTGCGGGGGACCGACCCGGTGCCGTTCGGGGCCTACCTGCGGCTCGGGTCGCTGCGCGTCGTCAGCCGGTCGCCGGAGCGGTTCCTGCGCGTCGACGAGGACGGGACGGTCACGGCCGAACCGATCAAGGGCACGCGGCGACGCGCCGGCGACCGCGCGGCCGACGCGGCTGCCCGGGCCGACCTCGAGACGAGCGCCAAGGACCGGGCCGAGAACGTGATGATCGTCGACCTGCTGCGGAACGACCTGCTGCGCACCGCGGTCCCGGGCTCGGTGCACGTCGAGCGGCTCTGCGACGTGGAGACCTACGCGAGCGTGCACCAGATGGTGTCCACGATCACGGCGCGGGTGCCGGTGGGGACGTCCCGGGCGGCGGTCGTGCGGGCGGCGTTCCCGCCGGGGTCGATGACCGGGGCACCGAAGTCGAGTGCGACGGCGGTCGCCGACCGGCTCGAGGGGGCGCCGCGCGGGGTGTACTCGGGGGCGATCGGGTACTTCTCGGCGAACGGTGCGGTCGATCTGTCGGTGGCCATCCGGACACTGGTGTCGGTGGTCGACGCCTCCGGCGCCGTGGTGCGCCGCTCGTTCGGCGCCGGCGGTGCGGTGACCTGGTCGTCCACCGCCGCGGACGAGGCGGACGAGGTCGAGACGAAGACCCGATCGGTGCTCGGCGGCCTCGGGATGCAGGCGCACTGGTAGCGGTCGAACGTGTGTTCGACTCGTCATCCACCGGATGTCGGTGCGGATTGACATCATCGAACATGTGTTCGAACATGAAGGCATGCAGACGGCGACGGCTCTCCGGTCGCCCGACGAGCGCGTCGGACTCGACGAGCGCGTCGGGCTCGACGAGCACGTCGGGCTCGACGAGCACGTCGGGCGCAGTGGTGCTGCGCGGCAGGGCGGTGGCCGGGGTGTCCGTGCGGGAGACCACCTCCGTGACGCGCAGGCAGCGCTCGAGCGGATCACGTCGTTGCGGTCCCGGGTCTCCGACATGGAGGCGACCCGGGTCGACACCGCGGGGCTCCCGACGGCCGAGGCCCTCGCACCGCTGCTGCCCGGCGGCGCCATCCGGGTCGGGGCGACGTACTCGGTGCCCGACTCTGTGCTGCTCGCACAGACCATGCTGCAGGCCGCCTCGGCGTCCGGCGCCTGGTGCGCGGTCGTCGGGGTGCCGTCCTTCGGTGTGGAGTCCGCCGCGGCCGCCGGCATCGACCTCGAACGCCTCGTCCTCGTGCCCGACCCGGGCGACCAGTGGCTCGCGGTCACCTCGGCGCTCGCCGACGTCGCGCAGATCGTCCTGACGCGCCCGCTCGGCCGCGTCGTGCCGGGTGACGTCGCCCGGCTGTCGGCACGGCTCCGGCAGCGTGGGGCCGCCCTCGTGGCGCTCGGCGCCTGGCCCGGGGCCGACGTCACCCTGCGGATCACCGCCTCGCACTGGAGCGGCATCGGGCGCGGGCACGGGTACCTCTCGGAGCGGCGGGCGACCGTCACCGCGACCGGTCGTGCGGGTGCGGTCCGCCCGACCTCCGCCGACCTGCTGCTCCCGGCCGCCGACGGGTCGGTCCGCTCCGCGGTGCCGGTCCAGGCCGCCGCGTCCGGCGACGGACGCGTCCTGCGACCCGTGGCGGTGGCGTCGTGAGTCCGCGCGGCCGCCGGACCCGGGCGACCGCGGCCCGCCTGGTCGCGGGTGGGGACGCCGGGGTGCCCGGGGCCGGAGCGGTCCGGACCGATGCCCTCGAACGTGGTGCCGGGCTGCCCGAGCCGCCGCCGACCCGCACGATCGTGCTCTGGTGCCCGGACTGGCCCGTGATCGCGGCGGCCCGTGCTGCCGGAACACCGCCGGAGCAGCCGTTCGCCCTGCTCGCGAAGGGGCTCGTCTACGCGAGTTCGGCGTCGGCACGGCAGCTCGGCGTGGTCCGTGGTCTCCGGGTGCGGGAAGCGCAGGCGCGGTGCACCGACCTCGTCGTCCAGCAGTACGACGACGCCCTCGACCACCGGGCGTTCGAACCCGTCATCCGTGCGATCGAGGCGGCCGTGCCCGGGGTCGAGGTCCTCCGGCCCGGCACGATCGCGCTGCGCTCCCGGGGCCCGGCGCGGTACTACGGCGGTGAACGCGCGGCGGCGGCGACGCTCGCCGGGATCGCGGCCGACCACGGCGCCCCCGGGGTGCGGGCCGGGGTCGCGGACACCCCGTTCGCCGCGGAGCAGGCAGCCAGGGCACGGCCGCGTCGTCCGGGCGAACGCGTGCGGACGGTACCGGTGGGTGGGTCCGCCGAGTTCCTCGCCCCGCTGCCGCTCGGGGTGCTCGGCGACCCCGACCTGGCCATGGTCCTCGGGCGGCTCGGCATCGAGACGCTCGGGGCGTTCGCGGCGTTCACCGACGAGCAGGTGCGCGACCGGTTCGGGGTGGCCGGCGCGTTCCTGCACCGGCTCGCGGGCGGACGCGACCCGCGCGAGGTGGCCGCGCGGGACGTCCCGCCGGACTTGCGGGTCGAGGCGTCCTTCGAGCCGCCCCTCGACCGCGCCGACCAGATCGCGTTCGCGATCCGCCGGTCCGCCGACGACTTCACGGCGCGGCTCCGCGCCGCCGGGCTCGTGGCGACCACGATCCGGGTGGGCATCCTCGACGAGCGGGAGATCCTGCTCGACCGGGTCTGGGCCCACCCGCGCTGGTTCGACGCCGCGGACGTGGTCGACCGGGTCCGGTGGCAGCTGGCCGGCGGGGTCGACCCCACCGGGCTGGAGGCGCCGGTCACCCAGGTCTCGGTCGAGCCGGTCGCGGTCGACGACCTCGCGAACCACGAGCGCGGGCTCTGGGGGTCCGGCCCCGACGAGCGGGTGCACCACGGACTCGCCCGCGTGCAGGGCATGGTCGGGCACAAGGGGGTCGTGACCCCGCGCATCGGCGGCGGCCGGACCCTCGCCGAGCGCATCGTCCTCGTGCCGTGGGGTGACGCCCCGCCCGGGGGCGAGCGCGCCCTCGCGGTCGTGCGCGACCGGCCGTGGCCCGGCAAGTTGCCCGGGCCGCCGCCGGCGACCGTGCTCGAACGCCCTCGTCCCGTCGACGTCCTCGCGGCGGACGGCGGCTCGGTGGACGTCGACGAGCGCGGGACGCTCACGGGGGAGCCGGAGCACTTCCGCGCCGAGGGTGACCGGGGCGGGCGGTACGAGCCGGTCACGGCGTGGGCGGGGCCGTGGCCGCTCGTCGTGCGCTGGTGGGAGGCCGGCGGTCGGCGGCTGCACCGGCTCCAGCTCGTCGACGCCGAGGGGCGGGCCTGGTACCTGGTGCTCGCCGACCACCGTTGGTGGGCGGAAGCGATCGCGACGTGAAGGACGACACCTGATGGGCTACAGCAACCCACCGATCCCGTGGTCCCAGTTCGAGCGCGCGCTCTCGGACAAGCGGAGCCCGGGCTCGACGAACGAGGGCGACGGCGGCGACAGCCCGGCGTGGTCGCGGAAGCGTGCGCCGTACCAGCCGACGGACGTCGTGGCACCGGACGCGGCGCCGGTCGTGCCCTACGCCGAACTGCACGCGCACTCGACCTTCAGCTTCCTCGACGGCGCGAGCCAGCCGGAGCACCTGCTCGAGGAGGCCGCGCGGCTCGGGCTGCACGGACTGGCGCTCACCGACCACGACGGGTTCTACGGTGCTGCCCGGATGGCCGAGGTCGCCGAGACCTACCCGACGGTCGCCACCGTCTACGGCGTCGAGCTGTCCCTCGGCCTGACCGAACCGCAGAACGGCGTGCCGGACCCGGAAGGCTCGCACCTCCTGCTCCTCGCCGACGGCCAGGACGGCTACCACCGGCTCGCCGGCGCCATCACCGCAGCGCACCTCGCCGCGGGCTCCGAGAAGGGCCGGCCGAGCTACGACCTCGACGACCTCGCGGAGCGCTCGGGCGGCCGCTGGCGCGTGCTCACCGGCTGCCGCAAGGGCACGGTGCGGCAGGCCCTGGAACGCGGTGGCCCGAGCGCCGCCGACGTCGCGCTCCGGGCGCTGCTCGACCGGTTCGGCAGCGGCAACGTCGTCGTCGAGCTCTCCGACCACGGCGACCCGCTCGACAGCGCCCGGAACGACGCCCTCGCCGGGCTCGCGGACCGGCACGGGTTGCCGGTCGTCGCCACGGGCAACGTGCACTACGCCACCCCCGACCGCTTCCCGGTGGCGACGGCCCTCGCCGCGGTCCGTGCCCGGCGCAGCCTCGACGAGGTCGACGGCTGGCTGCCGGCGGCGGACACCGCCCACCTGCGATCGGGTGCCGAGATGGCGCGGCGGTTCGCGCGGTGGCCCGGCGCGGTCGCGCACAGCGTGACGCTCGCCGAGGAACTCGCCTTCCAGCTGAAGACCGCGTCGCCCGGACTGCCCGACCTCGACGTGCCCGAGGGGCACACACCGATGAGCTGGATGCGCGAGCTGACCTGGCGCGGGGCGCGACGGTTCTACCCGGGTGACGCGGACGGGGTCGACCGGCAGAAGCGGGAGCGGATCGAGCGGGAGCTCTCGGTGATCGAGGAGAAGGGCTTCCCCGGGTACTTCCTCATCGTGCGCGACATGGTGCAGTACGCCCGCAGCCGGGGGATCCTCTGCCAGGGGCGGGGCTCGGCGGCGAACTCGGCGGTCTGTTACCTCCTCGAGATCACCGCGGTCGACTCGATCCGGTACGGGCTGCCGTTCGAGCGCTTCCTGTCGGCGATGCGCGACGAGGAGCCCGACATCGACGTCGACTTCGACTCCGACCGGCGCGAGGAGGTCATCCAGTACGTCTACGACAAGTACGGCCGGTTCAACGCGGCCCAGGTCGCGAACGTGATCACCTACCGGCCGAAGGGCGCGGTGCGGGACATGGCGAAGGCGCTCGGACACAGCCCCGGGCAGCAGGACGCCTGGTCGAAGCAGGTCGAGCGCTGGGGGAGCGTCACCGAGAGCCAGGACCACGACATCCCGGACCCCGTCGTCGACCTCGCGCAGCAGGTGCTCGGGTTCCCGCGGCACCTCGGCATCCACTCGGGCGGCATGGTCCTGACCGACCGGCCCGTCGGCGAGGTCGTGCCGATCGAACATGCCCGGATGGACGGCCGGACCGTGCTGCAGTGGGACAAGGACGACTGCGCTTACATGGGCCTGGTCAAGTTCGACATGCTCGGCCTCGGCATGCTCGCCGCCCTGCAGTACTCGTTCGACCTGGCCGCCGAGCACTGCGGAGAACGCTGGGACATGCACTCCATCCCGAAGGAGGAGCAGGGCGTCTACGACCAGCTCTGTCGCGCCGACACGATCGGGGTCTTCCAGGTGGAGTCCCGCGCGCAGATGGGCACGCTGCCCCGGCTGCTGCCGCGACGGTTCTACGACCTGGTCATCGAGGTCGCGCTCGTCCGTCCCGGGCCGATCCAGGGCGGCGCGGTGCACCCGTACATCCGTCGGCGCACTGGCGAGGAGCCGGTGACGTACATGCACCCGGCCCTCGAGCCGGTCCTCGAGCGCACCCTCGGGGTGCCCCTGTTCCAGGAACAGCTCATGCAGATGGCGATCGCCGTCGGCAACTGCTCGGGGGACGACGCCGACCTGCTCCGTCGTGCGATGGGGTCGAAGCGCGGGCTGGAGAAGATCGACCGGCTCCGCGACAAGCTCTACGTGGGGATGGCGGAGAACGGCATCACCGGGGCCGATGCCGACGCGATCTACGCCAAGATCCAGGCGTTCGCGAACTTCGGCTTCGCGGAGAGCCACTCGATCAGCTTCGCGCTCATCGTCTACGCGAGCGCCTGGATGCGGTTGCACTACCCAGGGGCGTTCCTCGCGGCGCTGCTCCGGGCGCAGCCGATGGGGTTCTACTCACCGCAGACCCTCGTCGCGGACGCCCGACGGCACGGCGTGCAGGTCCGCCGGCCGGACATCCTGCGGTCGGAGGTCGACGCGACGCTCGAGCCCCTCGACCCCGACGCCGCCGGTGCCCCCGATGCCGCTGGTGCCCCCGGCGCCGCGGGTGCCCCCGGTGCCGCGACGCGGGACGGGTGCCTCGAGACCGAACAGCCCCCCGTGCTGCCCTTCGACCGTGACCTCCCGGACGACACCGCACGGCACCGCCGCGACGGCGCGTCCGCGGTGCGGCTCGGCCTGGCCGAGGTCGCGTCCCTCGGACGCCGGAGCGCCGAGCGCATCGTCGCCGAACGCCGGGCGAACGGCCCGTTCCTCGACATGTCGGACCTCGCCCGCCGGGTGGGGCTGACCACGGCGCAGCTCGAAGCCCTGGCGGCGGCGGACGCGTTCGCGTCCCTCGGGGTCGACCGTCGTGCGGGGATGTGGTCCGCGGCCCAGGCTGCGGCGGAGCGACCCGACCAGCTGCCCGACACGCAGGTCGTGGTGCAGCCGCCGCTGTTCGGGCAGATGACCGGCGGCGACGTCCTGATCGCCGACATGTGGTCGACGGGCATGTCGACCGACGACCACCCCGTGCACCACGTCCGTGACCGGCTCCGCGCCCGCGGGGTGCTCAGCGTGCTCGACACCGCGACCGCCGAGACCGGCCGGCGGGTCGAGGTGGGCGGCATCGTCACCCACCGGCAGCGTCCGGCGACGGCGTCGGGCATCACGTTCCTCAACGTCGAGGACGAGACCGGCCTGGTCAACGTCATCTGCAGCGTGGGCGTGTGGGGTCGCTACCGTCGGGTCGCCCGGGAGTCGCCGGCGGTCATCGTGCGCGGCATCCTCGAGCGTTCGCCCGACGGCGTCGTGAACCTCGTCGCGGACCGCATCGAGCACCTGCCGCTGGGGGTGCGCACCCGCTCCCGCGACTTCCAGTGAGCCCGACCCCGCACGCCGGTGCGTCGTCTCCCGCACCGGCGAGCCCGACTCCGTGTACCGGTGAGCCGACCCGGTAAACCCGTCAGCGGACCAGGCGCACCGTCGCGCCGACCGGACCGAACGTCGACTCGGCGCCGTCGGGCACGAACCCGTTGCGGCGGTAGAAGGCGTGTGCGCGGGGGTTGTCCGCGGCGACCCACAGCGACGCCGGGCGGTCTGCGAGCACCGCGTCGAGGAGCGCCTGCCCGACCCCGCTGCCGTGTGCCGCGGCGAGCAGGTAGAGCATCGTGAGCTCCTCGGGCCGCACGGCGTCGTCCTCGTCGGTGGGCCGCACGGCCGCGAACCCGACGACGTCGCGCCCCGCCACGGCCACCACCGTCGTGAAGGAGCCGTCCGACAGGTTCGCCCGCCACATCGGGACCCGTCGGCCGGCGTCGAACCAGGGGTCCGTCGACGGGTCCGCGACGAACCGGCCGTACGTCTCCCGCCAGCTCGCAGCGTGCACGTGCGCGATGGCCTCCGCGTCGTCGAGCGTCGCCGCCCGGACGACCACCGCGCCGCTGTCGACACGTGCTGTGCTGCCGGCCTGCTCGGTGCCCGGACCGGAGCCTCCCGGCCGACCGATGCCCGACGTGCCGACGTCCTCGTTCCCCATGCCGGCAGCGTACTTCCGCCGCCCGGCGTCTCGTCGCGCGGGCGGCGGAACGCGGAGCCGCTTGCGGCCGCCGCGGCCTCAGGCCCCGGCCGCCACCTCGGGCACCCGGATGGTGACCTCCAGGCCCCCGGCGGGCACGTTGCGGAGCGCTGCCGAGCCTCCCGCCCGTTCCGCGACGGCACGGACGATGGCCAGCCCGAGGCCGGATCCACCCGGCATCGCGACGGCGCCGGTCGCCGGGTCGGGGTTCTGCCGTGATGTCCGCGCCTCGTCCGGCCGGGTGAACCGGTCGAACGCGACGGGCACGAACGACTCCGGGACGCCCGGACCGTCGTCGGTGACCTGGAGCACACCCTCGCCGGGGGTGGTCCGCCAGGTGACGGTCACGGCGCCGCCACGGGGGAGTGCCGCGACGGCGTTGCCCGCGGTGTTCGTCACGAGCTGCGCCATGCCGCCGGTGTCCAGGTGGTACCGGGGCTCGGCGTCGTCGGGATCACCCGCGGGCGGCTCGAGGTCGAAGTCGACGGTGATGTCCTTCGCGCTCGCGATGAGTCGCACCCGGTCCACCGCGGCCATGACCTCGTCGCCGAGGTCGGACCACGCGGTCGTCGTCTGTGCGGCGCCGTCGGCCTCGCGGCGTTCGGACTCCTCGATGCGGGAGAGCGTGAGCAGGTCGTTCGCCAGGCGGGACAGCCGCGCGACGCTGTTCTTCGCCCGCTCGATGTGCGCGGCCAGGGCCTGCGCGTCGTCGCCGTCGAGCGACGCCAGGTCGAGTTGCGTGGTGAGGATCGCCAGCGGGGTGCGGAGTTCGTGGCTCGCGTCCGAGACCATCTGCCGCTCGCGTTCGGTCGCCTGGCGGGTGCGGGCGAGGAACGCGTTGAGGGTCGTGGCGAGCGAGGCGAGTTCGTCCTGCGCCGGACCGACCGGCAGCTCGGCGCGCTCGGGGGCGACGGAGAGCCGCTCCGCCTCGCGCCGCATCCGGTTGACGGGGTGCAGCGCGGTGGTGGCGAGCACCCACGACGCGATGCCGAACGCGACCAGGATGGCGAGCCCGGTGACCGCGAGCGTCGTCGTGAGGTCGTCGACGACGATCGCCTCGGCCTGGCTGTTGCGCGCGGCGACGACGGTCCAGCGTCCGGCCTGGTTGACCGGGTGCTCGATGACGACGCGGTACTGCGAGCCGGCGACGTCGATGACGCGGGTGCCGGCGCGGACCTCCGTCAGGGAGCCGAGCGCCCGTTCGACCCGGGTCGGCATCGAGGACAGCCGGATCTCGTCGTCCGGGGCGACCACCGCGACGAGCTGGGCGTTCCCGGGCGCGGAGAACGCCGGTGCGCTGTCGACCTCGAGCGTGGCGACGTAGGGATCGGTGTCGGCGTCGAGCAGGGTCTCGGTGGCGGACGCGACGACACTGACCACCTGGAACCGCACCACGACGACGAGCAACGCGATGACCACGGCGGCGATCGCCGTGGACCCGATGGTGATCCGCGACCGGAGCGAGAGCAGCCGCAACGGCCGCGGGAACCGCACCACGCGGGCGTCAGTCCCCGACGAGGTCGAGTCGGTAGCCGCGCCCGCGGACGGTGCTGATCGCCACGGTGGCGTCGTGCGCGGTGAGCTTCTTGCGCAGGTACGAGATGTACTGCTCGACGACGTTGGGGTCGACGTGCTGCGAGCCGTCCCAGACCTCTTCGAGGATCTTCGGCCGGTCGACCACGGAGCCGACGGACCGGGCGAGGAGGCGCAGCAGGGCGAACTCGGTCGGGCTCATCGCGACCCGCTGGCCCTTGACCGCGACACGGCGGGCCTCGGAGTCGATGGCGACGTCGCCGACCTCGATCGTGCGCGGGGCCCCGGTGGGTTCGCGGCGTCCGAGCGCGCGGAGGCGTGCGGTGAGCTCGGCGAAGGCGAACGGCTTCGTCAGGTAGTCGTCGGCGCCGGCGTCGAGCCCGAACACCCGGTCGTCGACGGCGTCCCGCGCGGTGACGAGCAGGATCCGCACGGGGTCCTCGCGCTCGCGCACCCGGCGCGCCAGTTCGAACCCGGACATGCCGGGCATCATCACGTCCACCACGGCGATGTCGTAGGCCTGGTCGCCCAGGGCGATCAGTGCCTCCACACCGTTCTCGACCGCGGTGACGCGGTACCCCTCGGCGGCGAGCCCGCGCTCCATGAGCGCGCGCATCTCGTCGTCGTCCTCGACCACCAACAAGCGCATGTGGACCTCCTGGGCACCATGGTGGCACCACACCGCGGTGTTCGGACAGATCGCGGGGCGAGTCATCTGTACGTCGTCGCAGCCGGGGTCGTCGTCGTGGTCGGGCACCCCCCTGACGCGGGGTGCCGGCGACATCGATGTCGTTGTTATGCTCCGGGCGCGGACGCTGTACCCGACAGACCGTCCGGCACAGGGGGAACCATGCACGCTCCGGCGTATCCGGCCATCGACCGACTCCGTTGTGAGCTCGTCACCGCGCGACAGGGGGTCCGCGAGCTCGCCGACCTGGACCGTCCGACCCGGGACCGGGTGGAGGCGGAGATCCGGTCCGCCGTGCCGGACCTGGCGGGCAGGGCGTCGCGTGAGGCGGGACGGGAGGCCGTGGTCGCCGAGGTCCGTCGCTCCGCTTCCGAGGGCGCCGACGACGACACGGACAGCGGGGCGGCGTGGGCGCTCTGGGCCGAGGTGCTCGCGACCGCGCTCGAGGCCGCCGCCGCCGTGGAGGCTGCGCGCACCGACGTCGCCGGCCGCCTGCCCGTCACGACCTGAGGACCGCGTCGGGCCGCATCCCGCGGCGCGCGGTCGGCCACTAGTCGTCCTCGCCGAGGAGCTCCTCACGGACGCGACGGACGTCCTCGAGCAGCGCACCGATGAGCACCCAGTGCCGGGAGTTCGGCCGCACGACGGCGAGCGGTGCGGTGAGTGCGTGCTCGACCACGGGCGCCTCCGCGGCCCCACCGACCTCGTTCGGCGTGAGCTCCGTCGACTCCACCTGGCGGCCGAGTGCCCGGACGTCGGCACCGATCCGGGCGACCTCGGTGGCGATGCTCCCGACGACGGGGTCGGCGATCAGGTCCGGCGCGGTGTTGTCGCGGATCGCCCGGGTCATCCCGGTCGCCCGCGTGACGAGGACGCGGAGGTGCTCGGCGACGGCGACGTCCCGCTCGGTGATCGTCCGGTGCCGCCCGCCGCGCGGGTTCATCGTGAGGGACTCCTGCGCCGCGGAGAGCGCTGCCTCCGTCCGGGCGTGCTGCTGCCGGAGCGCCCGGGCCTGCAGCAGCGCCTCGTGCCAGCGCTCGCGCTCCCACCCCTCGGTCAGCCCGACCGCGATCCGCTCGAACGCCGCCGCGGTGTCCCGCGCGAGCCGCGCCACCGCGAGGTGCGCGGGGCCGAGCAGCACCGGTGGCACCACGACCGCGTTGACGACGAGGGCGACGACCGCGCCGATGACCGTCTCGAGGATGCGGTCGGCCGAGTAGTTGGGCGTGACGACCCCGGCGGTGAGGACGAGCATGCCGCTGATGCCGACCTGCGTCGCCGAGGTGGGTGTCAGCTTCAGGGCCCAGGCGATGAGGATCGCCAGGACGATGACGAGCAGGACCGTCTCCACGGCGTCGCCGAGCAGCAGGTGGGCGACGGTCGCCAGCACCACGCCGAGCAGGACGCCGGCGCTCCGCTCCAGGCCCTTCACGAACGACTGCGTGATGCTCGGCTGGACCACGAGCAGTGCGGCGATCGCGGCGAAGGTCGGGAACGGGCCGGCGATGACGACCCGGCACAGCAGCACCGCCGCGACCACCGCCACGGCCGTCTTGACGACCTGGAGGAACGGGGTCCGACTCGTGCTGCGGAGGCGTGCGACCGGGTTCACGACCCCCACGCTAGCCACGAGCCGCACGCCGAGCCGCAGTGGGGAGCGACGAAACCGGGTCGACACGGTTGACTGTGGCCGTGTGGCCCAACCATGAGCGTGTGATCCCCGAGGCCTTCGCCGGGTCCGGGACGATGGTCGTCGCCGCGCGCGCACACTCGGTCGAGCCGTCGGGCAACGGCTACCTCTACGGCTACGAGGTGGACACCGTTGACCGCCTCGGCCAGACCGCGACCGTCCTCACCTACGTCGACACCGGCGGGGCGCACGACCAGAACAGCGCGATCGTCACCGACACCGGGACGGGCGAGCCGGTCTCCGTGTGGGCCTACCCGAACGACCCGGGCCTCCCGGTCCTGCCGCAGGTGACCTACCGCGACGCGGTGGCCGAGCTGCTCACGATGCTCGGCATGCCGGTCACGGATCCGGTGCTCACGGTGGCGGCGTACCGGCCCGGCAAGCGCGCGGTGGTCCGCGTCGAGGCGCCCGAGCGCACCCTCTTCATCAAGATCGTCCGCCCGCACCGTGTCGCCCCGATCGTCCGGACGCACGAGCAGTTCGCCGCCGCCGGGCTGCCGGTGCCGCGCGTGCTGTCGAGCCGTGGTGACGGCCTCCTCGTCCTGGAACGCGTGCGCGGCGTCCCGGCGGGCAGTCGGATCACCGAGATCGCCGACGACCCGCGGTTCGTCGCCTCGCTCGCCGCCCTCACCGGCCGGATCGCGACGGTGCCGATGACCCAGCAGGCGCGCGCCGACGCCATGGACCACGCCGACTGGCACCGCCGCACGCTCGTCACGGCACTCCCCGCCGAGGCCGAGGAGATCGACCGCCTGTACGACGCGATCGGGCGCCGGTCGATCGGCTGGACGGCGGCCCGCAAGCAGGTCGTGCACGGCGACCTGCACCTCGAGCAGGTGTTCGTCGACGAGGACGAGCCGTGGCGCATCTCGGGCCTGCTCGACATCGACACGGCCGGCTGGGGTCACCCGGTGCGGGACGTCGGCGCGGTCGTCGCGCACCTCGTCGTCACCGGCCTGTGGCACCGCTCCCGGGGCGACGCCGAGCGCGGTGCGGCAGCCGAACGCCTGGCCGACGCGGTCGCCCGCGACTGGGCGGCGCGGAACCCGCAGGAGGCCGACCGCATCGGCCCCGCGATCGGCGCCCAGCTCCTCGCGCACGCCGGCGGGCAGGCGACCACCGGGTCCGCCAACGGGATCGCGACGGCGGAACAGCTGCTCGCAGCGACGCGCGCGGCCCTGGCGGAACCGGCCCCGGTCCTCCCGTCCGGCTCCGGCCGTCCGCGCTCGGCACCGATCGTCTGACGGCCGGTGGTCGTCGACCGGTCCACGTCGGACGGGAGGCCCGCCACGCGCGGGGTTTGGAGAGTCGCCGCCGTCGGTGGTCGGGAGGTAAACTGAGCGCGCACGCACCGCGTGCTCGCATGTCGCGTCGATTCCTGCCGTGGCGACCGGTCGGTTGACCGGTGCGGGTGCCGGATCCGCGTCGCCTGCGGGGGCAGACCTCCAGGACGAGGCGTGCGTGCGACGCAGCCGGACTCCCCGCGCTGGCCGTCACATCGACCTCCGGTCCTCAGCGCCGGGCCGTCGATCCGGTCGGACGGAGCGACCCGGTGCGTGGCGGGCCCGTCGGCCCGCGGAGGACCCCGGTGCGACCACCGCACCGACTTGACTTCCGTCCGTTCCGGGCGGCTCGCCCGACGAGGGCGGAACAGGAGGAGCCGTGGCTCGATCAGGTACCCGCCGCGCGGCGGGCGGGACGCGGACGGCCTCGCGCCGGACCCGACCGCTCGACAACGACGGCGTGATCCCCGTCCTCGCCCGTGCCGTCCGCGAGGTCGAGGCCGCAGCGCAACGCGGTCCGCTCAAGTCGACGAACCGGAACAAGTTCCAGGCCGTCGCGCTGCTCATGCGCGAGGAGCGTGCCCGCGTCAAGGCGGACCCGGAGCTCACCGACGCGCAGCGCGCCGAGCAGCTCAAGCGGCTCGACGGCGTGGCAACGATCCTGGCGAAGACCGCCGCCCGCGACACGAGCGTCATCCAGCTGCTCACCGAGGAAGCCGTCGTCCCCGAGGCGACCCGGACCGTGAAGCGCGACATGCAGATCGCCGGCGGCATGGAGTTGCAGCCGGAGGACCTCGTCATCGCGACCGAGCCGGCCGCGGTCGCCGAGACGCCCGAGCGTGCCGTCGTGCCGCAGGCGGTCGTGCAGCGGCAGCTCGCCAACCCGTTCCTGCCGCCGGACTTCGCGCTCGCCGACCAGCCGGTGGCGCACCCGCGCCGCCTGGCGAACTGGGAGCTGTTCGGGCCGCTGTTCAAGTCGTTCGAGTACGGGGCGGGTGGGGGAGCGGCGACGATGCCGCTGCCGGAGCCGTCGTCGCTGCACACCCCGGGCGGCGTGACGCTCATGAAGCACCAGGCCGAGCTCGTCTCCGCCGCCGCGAAGGGGCACCGCACGTTCCTGCTCGCCGACGAGCCGGGCCTCGGCAAGACGGCGCAGTCGCTGCTCGCCGCCGACGCCGCGAAGGCCTTCCCGCTGCTCGTCGTCGTCCCGAACGTCGTGAAGACGAACTGGGCGCGCGAAGCCGAGCGCTGGGTGCCGAACCACCGGGCGACCGTCATCCACGGCGACGGGCAGGACCTCGACGGGTTCGCCGACATCGTCATCGTGAACTACGAGATCCTCGACCGGCACGTCGGCTGGCTCAGCACGTTCGGGTTCAAGGGCATGGTCGTCGACGAGGCGCACTTCATCAAGAACAAGGAGTCGCAGCGCTCGAAGTACGTGCTGCAGCTCGCCGAGAAGATCCGCGAGCGCACGGCGAACCCGCTGCTCATGGCCCTGACCGGCACGCCGCTCATCAACTCCGTCGAGGACTTCCGCACCATCTGGGAGTTCCTCGGCTGGATCGACGACAAGAAGCCACGCGCGCAGCTCATGAACGAGCTCGAGGAGATCGGGCTGACCCCGGCCGACCAGGGCTTCTTCACCGAGGCGCGGCGTGCCGTGATCGACCTCGGCATCGTCCGTCGTCGCAAGGTCGACGTCGCCGCGGACATCCCGGCCCGCCGCATCGCCGACATCCCCGTCGAGCTCGACGGCGACGAGGGTCGCTCGATCCGCGACGCCGAGCGCGAGCTCACCGCGAAGCTCGTCAAGCGGTACCACCAGGCGCTCGCGGCCCGCACCGGCCAGGCACCCGTGGACGGCATCGACGAGAAGCTCGTCCGCCAGGTCGCGCGCTGGGAGCTCGAGGACCAGGACAGCTCGTCCACCGGCGAGAACGTGTTCTCGATGGTGCGGCGCATCGGCCGCGCGAAGGCGCAGCTCGCGGCGGACTACGCGGCGCAGCTCGCGTCGAACGTCGGCAAGGTCGTGTTCTTCGCGAAGCACCTCGACGTGATGGACCAGGCGGAGGAGGTCTTCGCCCGCCGGCACCTGCGCACCGCGACGATCCGCGGCGACCAGACCCCCACGCAGCGCACCGCCGAGATCGACTCGTTCGTGAACGACCCGGACGTCGCCGTCATCGTCTGCTCGCTCACCGCGGCGGGCGTCGGCCTCAACCTGCAGGTCGCGTCCAACGTGGTCCTCGCCGAGCTGTCGTGGACGAGCGCCGAGCAGACCCAGGCGATCGACCGCGTGCACCGCATCGGGCAGGAGGAGCCGGTCACCGCGTGGCGCATCATCGCTGCGCAGACGATCGACACCAAGATCGCCGAGCTCATCGACAGCAAGGCGGGCCTCGCCGCCCGTGCGCTCGACGGCTCCGACGAGGAGCTCGTCGACTCGGGCGACATCCAGCTCGACGCGATGGCCGCCCTGCTCATGGACGCGCTCAGCCGGTAGCGGACCGGGGCCGGGGCCTGCGTCTGCGCCCCGCAACGAACAACGCGCCCCGTTCCGACGGGGCGCGTTGTTCGTCACGGGGTGCATCACGCGCCCCGGCGGGGGACCGTCAGACGCGGGACTGGACCTCGGCGAGGGACGGGTTCGTGGCGGTGGTGCCGTCGGGGAACACCAGCGTCGGGACGGTCTGGTTGCCGCCGTTGACCTCGGCGATGAGCTCGGCCGTGCCGGGCGTCTGCTCGATGTCGACCTCACGGAAGGGCACGCCGGCCTTCGTCATCTGGTTCTTCAGCCGGGCGCAGTAGCCGCACCAGCTCGTGGTGAACATGGTGACGCCGCCGGCCTCGGGCACGAACGCGTCACGGGTGATCGTCTCGCTCATGGGTCCATTGTCGTCCTGGTTGCCGGGAGCCACTTGACCGCCGTGTTCTACATAGCTAGGTTTACGGCATGGAACCGCTGCTCCGTGTCACCGCCCCGACGCTCGACGTCCTGGCCGCCCTGCTCGCCGCCGAGGGGCCGACGTGGGGCCTGCTGCTCATGAAGACGATCGGTCGGCCCTCGGGCACGGTCTACCCGATCTTGGAGCGGCTCGAGCGGCAGGGGTGGATCACCTCGAGCTGGGACGACGACGCCGAGCGCTCCGGGCCCCGCCGTCGGCTCTACGCGTTCACCGCCGAGGGGCAGCAGGCGGCGACCGACCTCGTCGAAGCACGCCGTGCCGCCGCGGCGGAGGCACCGGCTCGGACCGCACTGCGACCGACGACCCGACCGGCGACCTCGTGAGCGCCGTGGACCGGTTCCTCGTCGACACCGCGGTGGCCATCTCGCCCGCCGGTCACCGCGAGGCCCGCCGCGAGCAGTGGCACGCCGACCTCCGCGACGCCGCCGAGGTCGGACTCTCGCCGACGGCACTCGCGTTCGGGGCGTTCACCACCGCACTGTTCCACCGTCGAGGGGCTCGACGCGCCACCTGGGGAGACACCATGACCACCACACCGTCCTCGGCACCCGCCGTGCCGCACACCATCCGGACCGTCCCGCTGCTCATCGCGGTCGCGGTGTCCGCGATCACGATGATCGGCCCGTGGCTGATCCTGCAGCCGAACTACGGCTACGAGAGCACCTTCGACCAGACCGTCGGGATGACCGGGACCTGGCTCGCGCTGTACCTCGTGCCCGGGGCAGCGGTCGCGGTCGCGGTGCTGCTCCTGCCGGGGACGACTCCACGCCCTCGGCGCCTCGGCGCCGCGACGGTCGCCGCCGCTGCCGTCGCAGCCGTCGTGTTCGCGTCCGTGCCCCTGGGCTCGCGGGTCCCCGTCGAGGTCCTGCCGCCGCTGGTCGCGCTCGCCGGATGGCTGGTCGCGGTCGAGGCGGACCGCCGGAGCTGGCTGCTCCTGCTCCTGCCGGTCGCGACGACCGCGCTGCTCGTCAGTGGCCTGCCGTACGCCGTCGTGCCGGTCCGGCTCGCCCCGTGCCTGTCGTCCCTGCCCGAGCTCACGGTGGTCGCCGCCGGACTCATCGCATGGCCGACCTCCCGCGTCCGACGCCGGACGCGCGCTGCCTCGGCGTCCGACGAGCAGCACCGGGACGAGGAGCAGCCCGCCGCCCTGGTAGACAAGAGCGTGTGAGCGACACGCACCTCGAGATCGAGCGCACCTACGACCTGCCCGACGGCGGGGACCTGCCGGACCTGATCGGTGCCGGGGGTGTGATGCAGGTCGAGCACGAGGACCCCTTCGAGCTCGACGCCACCTACTGGGACACCGAGCGGTACGACCTCGTCGCCGCACACGTCACCGTCCGCCGGCGCACCGGCGGGCACGACGCCGGGTGGCACATCAAGCGCGCCGCCTCGGACACCGTCCGGCACGAGCAGCACTTCCCGCTCACCGACGACGCCGACGCCGTGCCCGACGAGCTCCTCGCCGCGCTGTCCACCGAGCGACGCGGCCGCGACCTGCAGCCCGTCGTGCGGATCACGACCACGCGGACGGTGACGCGCCTCCTCGACGAGGACGGCGACCAGGTCGGCGAACTCGCCGACGACCACGTCAGCGCACAGCGCCTCGACGCCGACGCCCCCGCCGACCCGACGACGTGGCGGGAGATCGAGGTGGAGGCCGTCGCCGACGTGGACGAGCAGGTCGCCGACGCCCTGTTCACCGCCCTCGACGGGCGCTTCGCCGCCGTCGGAGCCGGCCCCGCCGCCGTGGCGAGCAAGCTGGCACGTGGGCTGGCCGGAGCACCGGCACCGCGCCTCCAGACCGCGGAGAAGCCGGCCAAGGGCACGGCGGCACGCGCGCTGCACAAGCGGCTCCGCAAGCTGCGGTCGACGCTGCTCGGACAGGAGGCCCTGCTCCGCTCCGGCGGTGCGGCGGACCTCCGTGAGACGGCCGAGACGGCACTCGGCATCGCCGCGGTCCTCGGGTCGTACCGACCGGCGTTCCCCGCGGGCGACGAACTCGACCGGGCAGCCGCGGCGGCCGACGCGCTCGCCGTCGTGACCGCGCGGGCGGCCCTCACGGAGTACCTCATCGCACGGCTGCCGCGAGCGTCGACGCCGGCGCAGGACGCGCTCGTCGACGCGGCGACCCGGGAGCGCATCGCCGGGGCCAGCCGGGAGCAGCGGGACGACGCCGTCGCGGCGGTCGTGGCGTTCCTGGGGGAGCCGGACTTCACCGCACTGCTCGACGCCCTCGACGACGCGGTGGAGCGCCCGGCGCCGACCGACTGGGCGCTCCGGGACCCGAAGCGGGTGGCGCAGGACGTCTCCGCGATCGAGAAGCCGCGCGTGCGCGACCTCGTCCGGGCCGCGGTCGGCGACGACCCGGCGGACGAGGCCGGCGACCGCGCCGCGACCGAACGGGCGTGGGACGCGACCTTGCGGACCCGGATGGCGATGGACGTCCTCCGCGACGACGCCTTCCCGCACGCGCTGTGGAAGCGGATCGGCACCGCCGCCGACGTCCTGACCGAGCGGGTGCGGTCGTTGCACGCGCTCGAGCAGCTGCGTGCCGCGGCTGCCCTCGCGGCGGAGGACGGCGAGGAGACCTTCGGGTACGGCGTCCTCGCGGGCGACCGGGTCCGGCTCGCCGAGGAGTCGTACGACGAGGCCGTGCACGCCCTCACGCGCATCTGAGCGTCACGCGCGCCGCGGGCGCGCCGCATCGAGGGAGCAGAAGACGTCGGGTCACACGAGCTGACCCGACGTCTTCTGCTCCCTCGGTGGTCCGGGGCGGTGTGGCGCGGGCTACCCGGCGGCGATGGGCGCCGCGGAGGCCGCCGCCGGTGAGACGTCGGCCAGGCCGAGCACGTCGAGCAGCCAGGCGAGTTCGAACGCCCGCTCCTGCCACGAGGCGTAGCGCCCGCTGACCCCGCCGTGCCCCGCGGCCATCTCGGTCTTGAGGAGCACGGGCGCGCCGACCTCGCGGAGCTTCGCGGTCCACTTCGCCGGCTCGACGTAGAGCACGCGGGTGTCGTTGATCGACGTCACCGCGAGGATCCGCGGGTACTGCACGTCGTCGCGCACGTTCTCGTACGGCGTGTACTCGCTCATGTACCGGTAGACCTCGGGGTCGTGCAGCGGGTCGCCCCACTCGTCCCACTCGATCACGGTCAGGGGGAGGTCCGGGTCGAGGATGCTCGTCAGCGCGTCCACGAACGGCACCGCGGCGAGGATGCCGGCGAAGCGCTCGGGAGCGAGGTTCGCGACCGCGCCCATGAGCAGCCCTCCGGCGCTGCCGCCCTCGGCCACGAGCCGGTCGGCGGTGGTGCGACCGGTCTCGATGAGGTGCTCGGCGACCGCCACGAAGTCGGTGAAGGTGTTCTTCTTCGTGAGGGTCTTGCCGTTCTCGTACCAGTGCCGGCCCATCTCGCCGCCGCCCCGCACGTGTGCCACCGCGAAGACGACCCCGCGGTCGAGCATCGACAGGCGCATCACGCTGAAGGACGGGTCGATCGAGTGCTCGTACGAGCCGTACCCGTACAGGTGCAGCGGCGCGGGGGCGTCGGCGTCGACCGCGTCCTTCCGCCACACGAGCGAGATCGGGACGCGGGTGCCGTCGGCTGCGGTGGCCCAGTCCCGCTCCTGCACGTAGTCCGCCGGGTCGTACCCGCCGAGCACCGGCTGGCGCTTGAGGACGGTCACCTCGCCGGTCGCGAGGTCGAGGTCGCTCACCTCGGACGGCGTTACGAAGGACGTGTACCCGAGGCGGAGGGTGGGCTGGTCCCACTCCGGGTTGCCACCGAGACCGGCGGAGAACAGCGCCTCGTCGAAGGGGACCTCGCGTGCCTCCCCGTAGCCGTCGCCCTCGATCGGGATGACCGCGACGCGGGGGAGCGCCTCGGACCGGTACTCGACCGCGAGGTGCCCGGCGAACGCGTCCATCGACTCGATGCGGCGCTGGTCGTGGTGCGCGACGACGACCCGGCGGTCGGACGTCGAGGTCGGGTCGTCGGCGGGGACGTCGATGAGCTCGAAGTTCTCCGCGCCCTCGTTGTGGAGCACGAGGAGCCGATCGCTGCCGCCGACGATCGCGTGCTCGATCTCGTACTCGACACCCTCGCGGCGCGGCCAGACGACCTGGAACTCGCCGGTCGGGTCGGCCGCGTCGAGGACCCAGGCCTCGGACGTGATCTTCGACCCGAGCTCGATGACGATGTACTGCGACGAGCGGGTCACGCCGACGCCGACCCAGTAGCGGTCGTCCGGCTCGGTGAAGACGACCACGTCCTGCTCGGCCGGCGTCCCGACGGTGTGCCGCCAGATCCGGTCCGGCCGCCACGAGTCGTCGACGGTCGGGTAGAACACGTAGCGGCCCGACGGGTCGAAGGACGCCCCGGCACCGGTGTTCGGGATGACGTCGGCGAGGTCCTCGCCCGTCTCGAGGTCGCGGACGGCCAGCGTGTACCGCTCGTCGCCCTCGACGTCGACGCCGTAGACCAGGCGCGTGCCGTCGTCGCTGATGTCGTACGTGCCGAGCGAGAAGAAGTCGTGCCCCTCGGCGAGGGCGTTGCCGTCGAGGACGATCTGCTCGCCGGGGAGCGCGTCGGTGCCCTCGTCGAGCGACGGCGGCGTCCAGTCGTCCGGGCCGCTGATCGGCGCGCGGCACTGCACGCCGTACTGGCTGCCCTCGCTCGTCCGCGTGAAGTACCACCAGCGGCCCATGCGCACCGGCACGGAGAGGTCGGTCTCCTGCACCCGCTCCTTCACCTCGCCGAAGAGCCGGTCGCGCAGGCCCGACAGGTGCGCGGTCGCCGATTCGGTGTGGGCGTTCTCGGCTTCGAGGTACGCGAGGGTGTCCGGGGACTCCTTGTCGCGCAGCCATTCGTAGTCGTCGACGAAGTCGATGCCGTGGTGGGTCCGCGTGACGGGCCGCTTGGCGGCGGTCGGCGGGATGGTCACGTCGTGCTCGCTGGTCACGGCCCCAGCCTAGGCACTCGCCGGTGGAGGCCCGGTCGGCCTGCGCACAGCATGCCGACACCGGACCGGGTCGCGACCCCGCCGGCCCGCCCCGCGCTCGCCGCGGCGGGCAGCTGAGCGGCCGATCGGCCGGGTCGACGTCACGCCGCGACCGCCGCGCGGATGCGTTCGGTCAGTGCGTCCAGCTCGTCGAGCACGTCCTCCGCCACCCAGGCACGGTCACGGCGGCGCTGCGTCACCGGGCGGAGCACCCCGGCCCCGACGAGGTCGTCGACGACGTCGAGGCGTCGGTGCCGGTGCGGCAGCCCGGCCGCCGCCGCGTCGACCTCGGCCTCGGTGAGCACCGGGTCGGTGAGCAGGGCACGGACGACCTCGTGGTCCACGACCCCCGGGTGCAGGGCCTGCCAGTCGGCCGCGACCTCGTCGAGGCGCAGCGCGGCGAACTCGACCTCGTCGCAGACGACCCCGACGGCGCTCGCCACGCGCGCGACGACGTCGTCGACCTGACCGTGTCGGTACCGCACGAGGCACCCGAAGTAGTCGTCCCGGTCTGCGACCAGGGCGGCCGCCACCGGCACGACCAGCGTCGTCGTCAGCCCGCGACGGCGGAGCACCGCGTGGACGAGCGCCCGACCGATGCGGCCGTTGCCGTCGGTGAACGGGTGGACCGACTCGAACTGTGCGTGCGCGATCGCGGCCTGGGCGACCGGGTCGAGGTCGTCGCGGTCGAGGAACGCGAAGAGGTCCGCCATCAGCGCCGGGACCGCGTCGGCCGGCGGCGGCACGTACACGGCGTCGCGGGGGGAGCAGCCGCCCCCGATCCAGTTCTGCACGGTCCGCCACCGGCCCGTCACCGGCCCGTCGACCGGGTCGTCGCGCATGAGCACCCGATGGGCTGCGAGCATCGACGGTGCCGTGACCGTCCCGCTGCCCGCCGCGTCGATCATCCGACGGAGGGCACCGGTCGCCGCGACCATCGCGGTGGCGCTGCCGTTCGCCCGGATGCCGACCACCGCGCGGGCGTAGTCCTCGAGCGTGGCGTGCTCCTGCTCGATGCGCGACGAGGAGACCGCCTCGGTCCGGGCGAGCAGCAGGGCGAACGGCGTCGTCCGGTCCCCGAGTCGCCGGTCGAGGTCGACGAGGCGGTCGCCCGCCCGCGCCGCGAGGTCGGCGACGTCCGGCGGCGCGTCGTACGGCAGGTCCGCGATGGTCGGCGGCAGCGCACACCGGACCGTCGTGGTCGCGCGGTCGGCCCGGGGGACCCGTCCGGTGTTGCGCCACGGTCGGACGACCGAACCGTGCGCCGGCCAGGGCGTCCGTGTCGTCTCCGTGTCCGTCGAACCGGTCATCGTGCCTCCCGTCCCTGCCTCCGCTCTGCAGTGTGCCGACGGTACCGACCTGGTGGGGCGTTCACCAAGGAATCAACATGTTGCATGCATGCATGCATGCATGCATGCATGGGTGGCCGTGGCGGTGGCGACCGGTACCGTGGCGGTATGACTGACAACTCGTTCGTGATCACCGGTGCACACGTCGTCCCCGTCGTCGGCGAGGAGTTCGACGGCGGTGCGGTCGTCGTCCAGGACGGCAAGATCACCGCGATCGGCCCGGACGTCACCGCCCCCGAGGGTCTCCCGGTGGTCGACGCCGCCGGCGCCTGGCTGCTCCCCGGCTTCGTCGAGTCGCACGGCCACGTCGGCATCCACGAGGAGGCCAACGGCTCCGCCGGCAACGACACCAACGAGATGACCGGCCCGAACATGGCCGCCGTCCGCGCCGTCGACGCCATCGACATCGACGACGAGGGGTTCCGCGACGCGCTCTCCGGCGGCGTCACGAGCATCGTGGTGAAGCCCGGCTCGGGCAACCCGATCGGCGGCCAGACCGTGGCGATCAAGACCTGGGGCGGCCGCACCATCGACGAGCAGCTCATCTCGGACGCGGTGAGCATCAAGAGCGCCCTCGGCGAGAACCCGAAGCGCGTGTACGGCGAGAAGGGCCAGACGCCGTCGACCCGCCTCGGCGTCGCGAAGATCATCCGCGAGGCCTTCGTCGACGCGCAGAACTACAAGGCCGCCCGGGACGCCGCCGCGGCGAAGGGCGAGCCGTTCGCCCGCGACCTCACGAAGGAGACCCTCGTGCGGGTGCTCGACGGTGAGCTCGCGTGGGACCAGCACACGCACCGCCACGACGACATCGCCACCGCGATCCGCCTGTCCGAGGAGTTCGGCTACCGGCTCGTCGTGAACCACGGCACCGAGGCACACAAGATCGCCGACGTCCTCGCCGAGAAGGACATCCCGGTCATCTACGGCCCGCTGTTCACGAGCCGGTCGAAGGTCGAGCTGCGCGACCGCGGCATCCCGAACCTCGCCGCCATCGCCGCCGCGGGTGTCCGCGTCGCGATCACGACCGACGCCCCGGTCGTCCCGATCAACATGCTCGTGACGCAGGCCACCATGGCGGTCCGCGACGGCCTGCCCCGCCAGACCGCGCTCGAGGCGCTCACCGCCAACCCGGCCGACTTCCTCGGGTTCGGCGACCGCGTCGGCCGTCTCGCCGAGGGCTACGACGCCGACCTCGTCCTCTGGGACGGCGACCCGCTCGACGCCACCAGCCGCGCGACGCGCGTCTGGATCGACGGCAAGTCGGTCTTCACCTACGCCGACGGGCAGGGCGTCACGACCCCGCGCTGGTAGCGGGCAGCGATCGGACGGGAGGCGCGGTGCCGGCCGGCAC
>JASCOJ010000040.1 GCA_029959645.1 Microbacteriaceae bacterium PS02332
CCGCCAGCCCCCACCCCCCCGGGCACGGGCGCGGGGGGGGGGCGCCCGCCCCCCCCCCCCCCCCCCCCGGCCCCCCCCCCCCCCGGGGGGGGCGCCCCGTCCGTCGTCCGCGCCTGCCGCTGACCGCGTGATCGGCACAGCACTGGGATTCCCCGGGGAGGCACGGTACGCTCACCGGGTCGCGCTCTGCGCGATGCGCCGCGCCGGGTCGCCTCAACGAGCGGTGGTTCCGCCTGATGTGACTCCGCGGCGCGGGTGTCCTCCGTCTCCAGGGAAACGGCGGAGGGCACCCTCTCCCACGCAGGCCTCGAGGCGTCAGCGGAAGAGCTGCTCCGCGATGTACGAGCCCTTCCGGGGCGCGGGCGGGACGGCGAACACCGCCGAGCCGATGTGCGCGATGTACTCGTTGAGCCGGTCGGACGCGCCGAGCTTCCGCTGCAGCCGGGTGAAGTGGTCGGTGTCGTTCACGTACGCCACGAAGAGCAGCCCGGCGTCGAGCTGCCCGTACTGGTTCAGGCCGTCCGTGTAGTTGTACGGGCGACGCAGGATCTTCACGCCGCCGTTCGCCTCGTGTGCGGCCAGGGCGACGTGGGAGCGCGGGTCGATGGCCGGGGCTCCGTGCGCCTCCGCGGTGAAGTCCGGCGTGGTGTGCTCCTCGCCGCCGGACAGCGGCGCGCCGGACACCTTGGTCCGGCCGAACACCCGCTGCTGGTCGCTCACGACGTCGGCGTCCCAGATCTCCAGGTTCATCCGGATCTTCCGGACCACCTGGTACGTCCCGCCGGCCATCCACCCGGCGTCGTCCCCGAGCCAGACGAAGCGGTCGTGCTCGGCGTCGGTCGTGATGTTCCGGGTGCCGTCCTTGAAGCCCATGAGGTTCCGGGGCGTGGCCTGGCTGGGCCCCGCGGAGGCTCGGCCGAAGCCGAGCACGGTCCACCGCACGGTCGCGGTCCCCCGGGCCATCCGCGCCAGGTCCCGTACGGCGTGGTACGCCACCTGCGGGTCGTCGGCACACGCCTGGAGCGACAGGTCACCGCCGCCGAGGCCGTCCTCGAACCGGTCACTCGGCAGCGCCGGCAGCGGGCCGAAGTCCGCCGGCCGCTTCGACGCCAGGCCGAACCGCTCGTCGAAGACGCCCGGGCCGAGGCCGACCGTCACGGTGAGCGACGCCGGTCCGAGGTCGAGCGCCTCTCCGGTGTCCGCCGCGACGCCTCCGCCGTGGGCGGGCTCGACACTGCCGACCGGCTGCCCGGCCTGGAGCTGCGCGATGGCCGCCGACCACCGGGCGAGGAGCACCTGCAGCTCGGTCGCGGTCCCGGCCGTGAGGTCGAAGGCCATGAAGACGCAGTGCCGCTGCGGCTCGGTGCGGATGCCGCCCTGCGGCTGTCGGGCCGCGGTCGCGTAGAAGGGGTGGCTGCGCGACAGGTCGAGCGACTCGTCCCCGTTGCCCGCCGCCGTGAACGGGTCGACGCCGCTGGCCGCCGTGGACCCCGCGATGCCGGCGGCGGCCCCGACCCCGGCACCCGCCGTGGCGAGCCCCGCGCCGAGGAGCCCCCGACGGGAGAACCGGTGCTGCTCGCTCACGCGGTCGCGACCTTCTCGGCGAGGCGGGACAGCGGGTCCTGCAGCGCCTGCACCTGCTGCGAGATCGCGTTGGCGTGTGCGGCCTTCGTCGCCGCGTCCCAGGTCACGAAGCCGCCGAGGTCGTCGGCGTCGCGGAAGGTGTCCATGAGCCGGTTCGTCGCGTCGAACTGGGCGGCGATCTGCTTCGTGAGCGCCGGGTCGAGCTTCGTCAGACCGGGCTTCAGGGACGCGAAGGCCTGGCGGGAGCCCTCGACGTTCGCGGCGAGGTCGACGAGGTCGATGTGGCTGTAGGCCTCCTCCTCACCGGTGATCTTGTTCGACTGAACCTCCTCGAGCAGGCCGGCCGCGCCGTTCGCGAGGTCCTCGGGCTTGTAGTCGAGGGTCGGCACGAGCTTCGCGAGCAGCTGCACGTTCTCGGTGAGGTCCGCGGCGGTCCGCTTCGTCCCGTCCGTGATCGCGCCGGCCTCGAAGAGGTCCTTCTCGACGGCGTGGAACCCGCTCCACCCGACGGACTCGTCGAGGTTCGACTGCCGCATGTCGACGAGGTAGTCGAGGTTGCCGGCGTTGTCCGTCGCCGCGTGGCCCTTCTTGACGAAGCCGTCGACGTCGCTCTCGACGTGCTCGTAGAACGGACGCGCCTTCGCGTAGTCGGTCTTCGCGGCGGCGAGGTCGCCCGCGTCGACGTCGCGCTGCAGCTGCTCGACCGCCGCGACCATGTCGGTGACCTGGCCGTCGACGTACTCGGCGTAGCCCTTCGTGCCGTCCCGCAGGAGGGTCGCGGCGCTGCTGCCGGCGGTCGAGACCACGTCGCCGGTCACGGTCAGGTTCGTCAGTTCGTGCTCGGCGCCGGGGCAGTACACCTGGTACTTCCCACCCGAGAGCGTCGCGGTGAACCGCACGGGGTCGAGCCCGGGGGCGAGATTCTCCTTCTCGCCGAGGATCCGCTGGTCCTGCAGCAGCTCGACCTCGGTGATGGCGGTCGACGACTGGTTCTCGACCGTGAACGTCACCGGGCCGGCGGGGACGGAGGTCGTCGAGACGGCGCACGCGTCGGAGCCGTCGTTCGTCAGGGTGATGTCGACGCGGGCGACCTTCCCCGAGCGCTGCGCGGCGTCCTGCACGGACGGGCCGGTGCCGGCGCACCCGGTCAGGGCGAGGGCGGTGACGGCCGTCACTGCTCCGAGGGTGGCGAGGGTGGTTGCTCTAGCGAACGGCATGGTCGGCGCTCCTTGCGTGGTCGACGGCCGGCGGGCCGCGTGTGGGGGTGGGGTCAGGTCGGGTCGTCGCGGGCGCGCCGAGGCGGCGGCGGTCGCGGAGGGCGAGCAGCAGCTGCGCGGCGGCGGCGATGCCGAGGGCGATCGGCAGCCAGAGCGTCCAGAGCCGCAGCTCCGCCGCGTGCTGCCGGTCGGCTGCGAGGGCGGCCGTGGTCCGGTCGACGCGGGCGCTCGGCACGGTCCACACGTCACGGTCCAGCGTGGTCGTCCGGGCGGCCGGGAGGCCCCCACCGGTCAGCGTGAGCACGGCGCGTTCCGAGCGGGTCGCGTCGAGCAGGCCGCTGTCGACCGTCTCGACGGTCACGGTGTCGCGGACGGTCCAGGAGGCCCGGTACGGCCCCGGCGCCGTGCTCGGTGCGATCCCGACGGGCACGCGACCGAACAGCGCGACGAGGTCGTCGAGGGTGAGGGACGCGGGCCGGTCGGTGCCCGCGCCGGCTCCGGTGGTGGTCACCTGCCAGCGGTCGGTGGCGACGCCGGCGCGTGCGGCGCGGCGGTGGGCCGACGCGGGCAGGGCGATGCTCCCTCCGGGCCCGGCCTGCCGACCGGAGCCGCGGACGCGGAGGACGCCGGACGCTCCCGAGACGCGCGCCGTGATCGAGGACGCGTCGCCCGTGACGGCGGCGGTGGCCGGCAGCGTCAGGTGGCCGGCGGGCACCGCCAGGGCCAGGGCGAGCGCGGCGACCGCGAGGCCGGACGCCACGAGGACGCGGACGGCGGGGACCCGGGCGGCCGACGGCTTCCACGTACGCGGCCAGAGCGACAGCGCGAGCACGGGGACGACGTAGAGGACCCAGCCGAGCACCTCGATGACGCGTGGGTCGGCCGGGATGCCGAGCACGCCGGTGACGAGTGCGCCGCGGACGGAGCCGTTCGGCGCGAGCCAGCCGAGGTCGAGGGTGCGCTGCTGCCCGATGACGACCCAGCCCGCCTCGTGCGCGTGCCGGAGGAGCGTCAGGACGAGGCCGCCCGCGACGAGGACGAGGAAGACGCCGGTCGCGGTGAAGAACCGGCCGAGGTCGAGCCGGACGCCGCCGGTGTACAGCCCGTACCCGACCGCGACCGCGACCGCGATCCCCACCACGGCGCCGAGCGCGGCGAGCCCGGTGTCGCTCGAGGCCTGGAAGGTCGCGAGGAGGAACACCGAGGTCTCGAAGCCCTCCTTGAGGACGGCGAGGAAGGCCATCCCGGCGAGCGCCCAGGCGGTCCCCCGACCGACGGCGGCGGTGGCGCTCGCCTCGAGGTCCTTCGCCATCGTCCGCGCGTGGGTGCGCATCCAGACGATCATCCCGGTGACGAAGACGACGGCGACGACGCCGATGACGGTCTCCATGCCCTCCTGCTCGGCCTGTGGGAGCGCCTGCTCGACGGCCTGGAGGCCGAGGCCGACCCCGATGCTCATGAGCACCGCAACGCCGACACCGATCCACATCGGGGCGAGGGGGACGCGGTTCCGGCGGAGGAAGGCGGCGATGATCCCGACGACGAGGGTGGCTTCGAGGCCTTCGCGGAGACCGATGACGAGTGTGGCGAGCATGGCGTAGGTGAGGCTAACCTAACCTCCGCTCGCCCCGCCAGTCCGTGTCGGTGAGGTTGGATGGCTCTCATGAACCTGCTGACCGTCGACGGCCTCGCCGCCGTCACGAACGTGCTCGACCTCGCCGGGGTCTTCGCGTCCGCGCTGCTCGGCGGATCGCTCGCGCGGACGATGCGGTTCGACCTGTTCGGGTTCCTGGTCGTGGGCTTCGTCTCCGGCCTCGGCGGCGGCATCCTCCGCGACGTGATGCTGCAGGACGGTCCGCCCGTCGCGCTCACCGACCCGCTGTACCTGCCGGTCGCGGTCGCCGGTGCCCTCGTCGCGTTCTTCGTGTCGTTCTCCGAGCGGACCTGGGACCGGTTGTTCACCGTGCTCGACGCCGCCGTGATCGGGTTCTGGGCGGTCGTCGGCGTGCAACGGACCCTCGACGCCGGACTCGCCTGGCCCGCGGCGATCATCATGGGCACGATCACCGCCGTCGGCGGCGGCGCGATGCGGGACATGCTCCTCCGGCGCGTGCCCGCGGTGTTCGGCGGCAACGCCCTCTACGCGACGGTGGCGGTCGCGGCGTCCGCGGTGATGGTCGTCACCTCGGCCCTCGGCTCCCCGACGCTCGGGATCGTCCTCGCCATCCTGCTGTCCCTCGCACTCCGCTGGGGCGCCGTCCGACACGGGTGGGGCCTCCCGAACGGCCGTGAGTGGCAGCCGCAGTCCCGGCTCGCCTCGCTGCTCCGGCGCGGACGGGCGCGCCGCCCCCGGCTCGGGATCCCGCTGCGCGCCGACGCCACCCGGCTGCTGCGGCGTCCCGGGCGCCGGAGCGGGGCCACGACCACCACCACGACGAGCACCGGGACGGTCTCCGTCCGGCAGGACCGCCACCCGACGGGCACGACCGAGACGGTCGGGGACGGCCGCCCCGCCGACCGCGGATGACCACTCGCCGCGACGCCACCCGCCGTCGTACACTCGACACCGCCGGGTATCGAACCCGGCGGCACGGTCCGCGGTCCGTGCACCGACGTGACCCGAACACGGCGGTCTCACCGCGGCGTGCGGCACCAGGGGTCACCGCTCCGCGCGCGGTCAGGCGCACGGCGCGGCTCCCCCGCCGAACGAGGGAGACCGCATCATGACCGATCAGACCACCCCGGCGGGCAACGCCACCGCGCGGACCCCGCGTGCCGAGGTCCGGGAGCGCCTGCTCGAAGCCGGTGCCCGGCTCTTCGCCGAGCAGGGCGTGCACGAGGCCCGGCTCGACGACATCGCCGCCGCGGCCGGGTTCAGCAAGGGCGCCGTCTACTCGAACTTCGCGTCGAAGGAGGACCTCGTCGCGCAGGTGATGCAGCGTGCGACGAACCTGGTGCTCGGGTCGCTCCGGGAACTCGTCTCCGCCGACGTCGCCGCGAGCGAGATCAGCGCCGTCGTCCGGGCCGCGTTCGGCCGGCACGACCAGAGCGAGCAGTTCGCCCTGCTCTCCGAGCTCCGCGGTCACGCCATGCGCCACCCCGAGTTCATGTCCGAGTTCGTCCGGCAGCGGCGGATCCTGCAGGAGGGCGTCGGCGAGGTGGTCCGGACGTGGTTCGCGGGGCACCCCGAGATCGACCCCGGCATGTCGCTCGACACCTTCGCGACCCTGCTCGTCGCGACGAACGTCGGGATCGTGTTCGACTCCCCCGCCCTCGAGGACGTGGACCCCGGCGAGCTCGTCGCGACCCTCGTCGACGCGGTCATCCGGACGCGCTGACCCCGCCGCTCCGTCGCGCGCCCGACCAGGCGGACGACGGCGCCAGACTCGGCGGCAGCAGCCGCGACCGCACAACCTGCAGACCCGACACCGACGCGTCCAGGGCGGTCCGGGCCTCCAGGACGTCGGCCGTCACCGTGTCGACGTCAGTGCTGCCGGACGGGGCGTACCGCTCACGGTCGACGGCGTCGACGACGCGCTCGAGGTGCGGCAGCACCGCGGACGGCACCACCGAGCGGAGCCGCCCGAAGACGGCACGCGCGGTCCGGGCCGCAGCGCCGGCGTCGTCCGGCGGCACCAGGCCCGGCGCGAGCCCGTGGTCGGCGACGTCGTCGAGGAGTTCACGCCAGGCGGTCACCGCGGGCTGTCGGCCGGCGGCGATCGCGGCGAGCCGACGTCGGCGCCGCACGGTCCGGACCACAGCCGGTGCGGCGAGCACGGCGAGGACGACCAGGAGGCCGACCAGCAGCCCGACGGGCACGGCAGGGCCGCCACCGCCCCCGTCGCCCCGGGCGTCCGGTGCCGCACCGGCGGTCGGTGTCGCGCTGGGGGTCGGTGACGGCGCGGTCGTCTCGCCCGGTGCGGGCAGCGGCGTCGCGGGGGCTGCGGAGGCGGATGCGCTCGGCGACGGCGCCGTCTGCGCGGCCGCGTCCGCGTCCGGCGTCGGCTCGAAGGCGACCCACCCGGCACCCTGGATGTACAGCTCCGGCCACGAGTGCAGCTGCCGGTTCGAGACCGTGTACTGCCCGTCGTCGCGGGAGGCGCCGGCGCGGTACCCGACCGCGATGCGCGACGGGATGTCCAGGGTCCTGGCCATCACCGCCATCGCGGAGGCGAAGTGCACGCAGTAGCCGGACCTGACGTCGAGGAAGGTCGCGATGACGTCCATGCTGTCGCCGTCGTAGCCCTGCTCGACCGGGGCGGTCTCGGAGTACGTGAACCGGTCGCTGCGGAACCACTGCTCGAGGGCACGGGCCTTCTCGTAGTCGGTGCTGGCTCCGCGGTCGACCGCGAGCGCCGTCCGGCGGATCACGGACGGGAGCCGCGCCGGGAGCGCCAGGTCGGTGCGGAGCTGCGCGGCGGACGGCTCCCGGAAGCCCGGGCCGTCGGCACGGTCGAGCCGGCCGGACGCGGCGACGGCGTCGAGGTACGCGTTCGCGAACGTCGACGCGCCGTACGCCTCGTAGGTCGCGCCGCGGGCGGTCGCCGGACCCGTGGAGCGGACGGTGTTCGCCGGCCCCGACCAGCGCCACCGCGACAGGTCGAGGTTCGTCGACCTCGACTGGACCGACATCGCGCCGGACGGCAGCGGCAGGTAACTGCTCGAGAGGCCGGTGATCTGCACGGTCACGTCGTCACGACTGGCCAGCCGCGGGTTCACCCCCTGGGCGAACTGCGTCTGGTCGGCGGTCTGCGCGGTGCTGGCGTCCGTGACGGTCGGGACCCAGTCACCGGTGCCGAACTCGTCGAGGTCGGCGAGCTTGAGGTACTGCGGCTGGCCGTCCGATGACCGGTAGCGGAACACCTCGAGGTCGCTCGGGCGGCGGAGGTCCTGCCCGAGGTTGAGCAGGGTGCCGGGCCGCCCGGGCTGGATCGGGGACTGCACGGCACCGGTGACGTTCGACAACCACCCGGCGTTCAGCGGCACGAGCGTGGGCAGCCCGATCGCCACGACGAGCGCGACGACACCGACGACCGCGGCCGGCAGGGCACGCTGGACCGGCCGGACCGAGGTCCAGAGGAGCGCGAGGAACGCCAGCGCGGTGCAGACCACGAGCGCAGCGGACGGGGCGGACCCGGTGATGACGCCGGGGACGATGAGGATCACCAGCGCGGGTGCCGCGGCGAGCGCCGGCACGCGGGCGACCGCGGCGAGGAAGACCGCGGCGGCCGCCACCCAGGCGATCGCGACGGTCACGACCAGGCGGATCGCGTCGGTCTGCGGCAGCGGCGCGGGGTTGAGCCGGATGGCGGCGAGCGTCTGCCCGAGGGCGCCGTCGGCGTCGAGCCACCCGAGCGGCTGCACGTCGTTGACGAGCGCGGTCGCACAGGACGCCACGACGAGCGTCGCCACGAGGGCGACGAACCGGACGGCGCGGGAGCGCGTCCGCACGGCGAGCAGGACGGCGACGAGCAGCGCCACGACCACGACGCCGGAGACCCACCAGGACACGCCCTGCAGGAGGGGGCGCATCGCCAGGGCCGCGACGAGCACCGGCACCGGGGACACGGCGACGACCCAGGCCGAGGGGACGTCGTCAGGACGGTCGTCCCGGTCGAGGACCGCACGGACGTCGACGTGCGGCGCCGGACGTGTCGGGGCGGAGGTCACCGGGAGCCTCCCGAGGTCGCCCGGCCGGCGCGCACGCCCGGGACCGGCACGACGACGGTGCGCCACCCGCTCCGGTCGAGGATGCCGCGCACCTCCGGCTCCGGGGGGACGATCGTCGCGAGCACACCGCGGCTCGGGCCGCCGGACGCGGTGACCAGGGCGGTGGCCTGCTCGGCCGTGCAGTGTCCGGTGACCACGACGGTCATGCCGTTCAGGTCACGACCGCGGACCGCCTCCAGCACGTCGCCGACCGGTCGGGCATCGCTCCGCACGCGGACGTCGGCGAGCCCGACCAGCACGTCGGAGAGCCCACCGACGTCGCCGGTGTGGCGGGTGGCGTGGTCGTCGTCGTCGGTGACGAGCACCACGCGCGAGGTCCGGGCGGCGATGGCCCGAGCGACGCTCGCCGCCACCACCACCGCGTGCTCGAACGCCTGGTCGCCGCCGAGGTCGGCGAGTTCGGCGAGGTCGTCGCGGCCGAGCTGCTGGTACGCCTCGCGACGCACGTCGACCGCGATGACGGCCTCGGGAGGCTGGGCCTGGGTCGTCTGCCGGACGTGCAGCGTGCCGCGGCGGGCGCTCTGCCCCCAGTGCACCCGACGGATCGGGTCGCCGGGGCGGTACGGGCGGAGCTCGCTGTCGTCGGCGGAGCCGCCCTGCCCGACACGACCCTCGTCAGCCGACACCGCTCCGGCGAGGGCGCCGACGTCGAGCGCGGTCAGGGGCGTCGTCGCCGGGACCACCACGACCTCCTCGGCCGCGACGACGGGACGGTCGATGCGGAGGAGGCCGAACGGGTCCTCGACGCGGATCGTCACCGGGCCGACGAGGGCACGGCCGCGCTGGATCGCGAGCGCCTCGACGTCGAGCACGGCCGGCGGACGACCGGGGCCGATCTCGACGAACGACGCGACGTCCGCGGTGCTGACGAAGCGGTCGTCGAGCTGTTCCCGCACCAGCAGGGTCGATCGGGGAGCGAACCGCACGCCCGACCCGCGGAGGGTCACCCGCTCCCGGTACACCTCGCCGACCTGCACGACGGCCCGCGGTGCGGACCGGTCCGCGCGCAGGGGTGCGGCGACGGCGAGCGCACTGACGACGCCGAGCACGAGCAGCACGACGAGCAGCAGCCCGGCCGAGACCGCGACGCTCGTCGCGGCGACGAGCCCACCACCGACCAGGCCGAGGCCGACCGCGAGCACGGTCCACCCACGGGCCGTCGGACGGGGGAACGGCGTCCGACGGAGCATGCCGAGACCCCGCCGGAGCACACGGGCGCCGTCGGACCGAGCGGCACCGGCCCGCAACACGAGCCTCCCGGCCCCCGGACGCCGTGCGACCATCAGGAGCGCACGGGGGTGGCGGTGAACGGCACTCCGGTGTCGGCGACGATCCGGACGACGATCTCCCGGGCGGTGTCGTCCGCGGCGCCGCCGAGGCCCCGGGCGACCGGGACGAGCCGGTGCGCCAGGACGATCGGCGCGAGCGTGGCGACGTCGTCCGGCGTGACGAACGGGCGGCCGAGCAACGCGGCGTGGGCGCGGGCCGCCTGCGCCAGGTGCAGGGTGGCGCGGGGGCTCGCCCCGAGCAGGAGGTCCGGGTGCGACCGCGTCGCGCGGACGAGCTCCACGATGTACGCCTCGACGTCGGCCGCCACGTGGACCGCGTGCACGGTCACGGTCATCGCCCGCAGCGTCTCGACGTCGACGATCGGCCGGACCGCCGCGAGCGGGTCGCTGCCGCCCCGGCTGGCGAGCATCTGCCGCTCGGCCTGCGGGCTCGGGTACCCCATCGCGATGCGGGCCATGAAGCGGTCGCGCTGTGCCTCGGGCAGTGGGTACGTGCCCTCCATGTCGATCGGGTTCTGCGTCGCGACGATCATGAACGGGGAATCGAGGGGACGGGTGACACCGTCGACCGTCACCTGGGACTCGGCCATCGCCTCGAGCAGCGCCGACTGCGTCTTCGGGCTCGTGCGGTTGATCTCGTCGCCGATGACGACGTTGGCGAAGACCGGCCCGGGCGAGAACCGGAACGTGCCGGAGGCCTGGTCGAAGACGTTCACGCCGGTCACGTCCGACGGGAGCATGTCCGAGGTGAACTGGATGCGGTTCACCGAGCCGCCGACCGACGCGGCGAGTGCCCGCGCGAGGACGGTCTTGCCGACCCCGGGCACGTCCTCGACGAGCAGGTGCCCCTGCGCGAGCATGACGGTGAGGGCCGTGCGGATGGCCTCGGTCTTGCCGTCGATCACGGTGGCGACGGAGCCGATGATGGCGGCACCCGCGTCCTGGATCCGGTCGATCGGGAAGGCGGGGGCGATGGTCTCCGGCACGCAGGGCTCCTCGGCGGTGGGTGGATGTCCGCGCATGCTACCCCGGCGGCATGACAGCGACGCCCGGGCTGTCACCGTCGCGCAGTCGGGTCCGGCACCGCGACCGGACGACGACGAAGCCCCGGTCCGCTGGGCGGGACCGGGGCTTCGGAGAGTGCGGAGACGGAGGGATTTGAACTCTCGGCACATACGCCTAGGACTTGCCACCGAAGCGGTCGCCCACAGATTTAAGGAGATGCAGCCGCCCTGAGACGAACGCCGGAGTTGCCGAGAGTCGCCGGGTTGTGGGTGAAACGTGGGTGCGACCAGGCCCTCTGACCTACCAAGTCAGGTTCGAGCGCGGGCACGCACCCTTGCTGGAACGGTGATCTGCTGCGTGAGCATCGTCTCCAGGTCAAGCTCGATACGACCCTGGTCCTCGAGGGACACCGCAACTGCGTAACGCTGCGTCGTGTAGTCGTCCCGGTCTCGGAACCAAGGACGCGCCTTGTGCGTCACGGCGAGGTAGTAGGTGTCGCCGTCATCAGGGTCCATTGACGTAGGAGCCCACTCCCGAACCTGCAGCGTTGATTCAGACCAGGCAGTCATCGATGGACGAAATTGCGTGGCCAATCGACGCTTGCCACTAAACAACGGTTGCGGGTTTTCCGGATCCTGACGCCGCAATCGGTCTTCAAGTTCTTCGAGCGTGACGCTTCGATAGATGTCCAAGGACATCGTCGCAGCCGTGTACTCGCGACGAGTTCGTCTGACTGGAGGGTCGAAAGCTAAAGCCACCCGAACACGCCGCGTCGCACTTCTCGGGAGCGCAAAATCAGTCGGAATTGGGATGGGATGGAGCACCGTGCTATCAACGGCCAACGCGCCGTCGTAGGTCATCGTTGCTCGCAATGGGCTGCTGTCAAGAGCGTCATCGCGACGCACGGTACCGAATCCGTACCGATTATGCCTGATGTGATCTTCCTTAACCAGAAGCCCTGCGTTGGTCGGTCGCGCAGAAGATGCAAGAAGCGCTCGAATGAGATTGCTACTCGATTCTGGGTAGCGATGTAACACCGCGGCGGCATCTGCTGCTACTACGGGGGACGCGAAACTCGTACCATGAACCATTTGAAAGAACGGTCCAGTCGTCAAGGAAGCCGTGCTGAGAACTCCAGAGCCCTGGTCTTTCTGACTGACCATGCCGATGTCATCTACGACCGCATTACCAGCAAACTCGACGAAATCTGGCTTGTTCATCCGTTTTGGCTTCTTGCCGAACCCGGGTCCAGTTCGACTGAAAGGCGAAATCTCTCCGACTCCGGCAACAGCGGTAGTCCCAATCTGCGAGTTATTCCGCAACCACGGGGCGTCGCTTGGCGCGATCCCGCCGACGGTGATGAGGTTGGCGGCGTTCGCGGGCTGAGCGAGCGCGTGACCCTCACGGTCCACATACTCAGGATAGTCGTCGATCACGTCAAAAAGGGGACCACTTCGACTGAGTGGAAGCGTCGCATTCCCGGAGGACACGACGATGACCACATCGAGCTCCCGCGCAAGATTGTCGAGTTCCTCGGACATGTCCCCGACATGGCTGGCACGAACGTCGGTCGAATAGCCGAAGCTGAGATTGAAAACGCGCACTCCCAGCCCATGCAGGTGACGGATTGATTGCGTCACCAATGCGGTAGGCAGCAGGGAGCGTGGGAACCTCGTAGCGTCGGATCCTCGAGCAGAATCCGACTCGAGGACGCGAGCCACGATCACGTTGCCGTTCAACTGCACCGGCAGTCCATCACGGACCGATTTCACGAAGCTCCTACCAAGCGCCAGCCCGGACACCAAAGTTCCATGATGGGACGGCGACGCCCAAGCGTATCCCCCAGTGATCGGGGCGGTCGACACTTCAACATGCCCGCGCAGAACGGGATGGTTGACATCAGGCAAGTCATCTAGAACGCCGATAGGGGCAGACTCCTGCCACTCAATCTCGAGCGAATCAGCGTCGATCTCGCGCCAATCCGACGGATCGATATAAGGCAGAGGTGGTGTGCGGACAGTTTGCACAACGTAAAGGTCGAGCAGCGCATCAACGCTTGCCCTGTCGATCGAGCAGCGCACAATTGACAGCCGTGCGGAAACAGTGCTTGTTACCTCCTGCGCATCCTCCTCCTGCAATACAAGACGGAGGAGCTCGACTCGCTCCAAGGCTTCCGACCGATCCTCGGATGGCCATAGTGTGACATCCAGAATCAGCCGACCCTCGACCGGAAGATTAGCCATGCCAGGGCCGCGCCGATCATCAGGACCGTACGGGGAAATCGCGTCAATATTGTTATACAGAGACTTCAGCGGTCCACTTGCGCCCTCGATGTCATCACCTTCCGCATAGGCGGTGAGGGCCGCGGTGAACGCTTCCCCTCCGTCTTCGGCGAGAACGAAGTACGTGGACTCCCTGCCCTCTGCAAGGAGGTGCAGTTCGCGACCCTCCAAGACACTTTCGGGGAATCCAGAGTCGGATCGCAGTTTGAATACGAATCGGGGATCCACCCCATCCGCCACGCGCAGCGGTTCACGAGGAAGGGACGTTGCAAGCTGCTCGGTCAACGCTTCGCCGTGCCGACGAGGGTTGCGCGACGGCGTTCGGCCGAAGCCAGGGCTCACTCGCCTCAGGCCGACCCGCGATGGCTCCGGAAGCAGGAAGTGCTCTGTCACAGGACTAGGCCTACCAGGGGCGGTGTCGAATACTCCTCAAGACCGCTGTAACCACTTCGGGGGACAGCGCGTTGTTCGTCAGGATTTGCTGCCGCTTCAGGTCTGTGACGAAGCGTTCGGCAGCGGCATGAGGCAGTCCGCGGAGGCTCGTTGCAGTTGCCTCAACATCGAATCCTCGCGGTTGCATAGATCGACTGCGCTTGCGAAGCAGCTGTCGGAGCTGATGCACGGACGGAAGGCCGAAGTTGATGACCTCTTCGAACCGCCTCCACAGAGCGAAGTCGAGAAGATCCGGGTAATTAGTGATGGCGATGATAATGCTCGGACCGCGATGCTTCTCGAGAAACTGCAAGAAAGAGGACACGACACGCTTGATCTCGCCGTGCTCGGTTGAGTCGTCGCGCATCCTCCCTAGCGCGTCGAACTCATCGAAGACGAGGACAACGCGGGAAGCGGCAGCGAACTCGAACACGCGGCGCAAGTTCGTTGCCGTCTCCCCCAGGTAGGACGAAACCACAGACTCGACGCTGACCTTCGCTACCGGCCACGACAGCTCGCGTGCCAGCGCCTCAGCTGCGCTCGTCTTACCGGTGCCTGCGGGCCCCGTGAAGAGGAAGCGGCGGCGCGGAGCGACTCCAGCCGACTCGAGGAGGTCTGACTTGTGCGCTTCGAGGACGACCTCCCCGAAGAGACTCTCCGTAGCGGCATCAAGGACGAGGTCGTCGAGCGAGAGGACCGGCTCGTGCACGTCGATCAAGTCCCAGGATCCATCCGAGGCCTTCGGCGGTTCAGGAAGCTCAAGCTGCGGAGCCGAGTCGGCGGCACCCCCGCCAGACGCGAGTAGCGCCCTCATGTCCCTGGCAAGCGCGAAGTGATGACGCGCTTCCTGCTCCTCAATCAACTCCAGAGCCGCGCGCCTGAAGCTCACCTCGTCATGGGTGCGGAAGGCACGCATGATGTCCTTGAGCTGCCGACCCGCCATGCCGAAAGCATAGCGACGACGAGGGACGTCCCTCCGGCGAGGATCGCCGGTTTCCCCAGACCCGCGCGGACTGCGAGAAGCAGCACGTACCGATCGAACCGGGGGCGAGGGGGAGGGGGATGCCCCCGCTCCCCCTCGCCCGCGTTGTAGAGGTCCAGGTGCTCTGTGACCCGTCTTATCCAGTTCATGGCTAGGTCACTGGTGAGGTCACTGGTAGTAGGCCATGGTGTCCCCTTCTCATGGTCACGCTGTCCGTGTGCCCGGGCCAGCACGGCCACTGGCGGAACCGTCGTGTCCGGTGCTCGCGTCGAACTACAGTCTCGACCGGCCGCGAGCGGACCCCCTGACCTGTGGATGGGAGGAGGTCCACTCGACGGTCAACCGTCAAGCTGCGTCAGCGAACACCGGCTCACGAGCCCGCGCGTTCATCCACTGCGCGTCGACTGCCCTGTACCGAACTGGCACGGAGAGTCGGTAGGTCGTGTACGTCCAGCGACCCTGCCGCGACCGGCTGCGATCCTTCTCGACGAGCCCCATCTCGACAAGCGCTTCGAGGTGCCTGCGAATCCCCCGCGCTGATATTCCAGTTCGCATCGCGATGGTGTCCTGAGAGGGCCAGGCGCACTTCTCTTGTGCGTTCTCGAACTCTGCGAGACACAGCAGCGTGAGCTTTTCCGCGGAGGTGATCCGACGCGACTCCCCAGGCGCTACCTCGAGGTCCCAGGCCCAGTTCCGAGCGGATACAGTCACGGCCAGTCCGTCCGCAGGAGCGTCTTCTCTGCTGCACTCGCGGCCTCGAACAGGCGCACCCCGAGGCGCCTTGCGACGTCCGGAGCGAGGATCATGCAATCAGCAGCCGGTGCCTGGTCCGCCAGCACGGTGACTCCCGGCCCGGTCCAGTTGGTGACACCGGCGAGCGCCCCGACGGTCAGAGAACCCTCTGCCCCATCGGTCCGAGTCGAGATTGCGATACGTGTCGGTACAGTAGCCATTGTCAGTAGTCAGCTTTCTTCGTGGAGGTTGATGGGAAGCCCTCGCCGAGTTGCCGCTCGGTGGGGGCTTTCGTGCTGCTTAAGGCCCTCAGGACGCCGTACTCATGCGTGCGGACGCTTCGAGCCACTCGCGGACCGTCCTCTCCGAGTAGACGATGGTCCGCGGCGTAGGCCGCAGGTATTCAGGCCCGGTGCCCTGGAAGCGAGCCATCTTCAGACGCGCTTCCGTCATGCCCGGGATCAGGGCACAGACGTCGGCCGGTGAGAGGTAGCGATCCGCACTGTGAGTGCCGACCGATGAGAGAGGGGCGTCCATGGAGACTCCGTTCTGGTGTGGGAACACCATCATGACGTACTCGATTCTGGTTTGCAAGCGACACCGGATCGGGATACGGTCTCCACATGGCAGCTAGGGACAACGACGAGTTCGACTCCTCAGATGAAGCCTTCTCCGCACTCTTCCGCAAGGGACGCGAGCGGCGTGGGCGCACACAGGGCGACGTCGCGCGCGACATGCAAGCACGCGGCTTCGACTTCCATCAGCAGACGATCGCGAAGATCGAGAACGGCAACCGCAAGGTCACCATCGGCGAGGCCATCGCGCTCGCCGCAGTCCTCGAGATCGAGCTGGAGGAACTTGCGTGGTCTCCTCCAGCAGGGGCTCTGACCCCCGGAGCGCAGGTGCGCGAGTCCGGAATCGGCTACATGATGCAGTTGGACAGCCTGCGGTGGGCGCTCAACGGGTTCCAGGAGATCGCCGACGAACTCCGCGACTCTCTTGACAACTACGACCCGTCTGAGGGCGTGGAGGTCGAGCTTCCCAACGGGCGCACGCTCCCGATTGAGGCCGCGTTCGAGGAAGTGCTGGCGTGGGAGCCGCTGCGACGCTTCCAGCGCGAGTTCGCGGAATGGCGGTCGGGCGAGACCTTCCTCAACGCGTCACGCGCGGCGGGCGAGGGCAGCCCCGAGGAGAGCAGCTGAGATGGCGAGCATCGAGCAGTACGCGACGAAAGGAGGGCGTCGCTGGATGGTTCGATACCGCACGGACGACAATCGATCAACCGACAAGCGCGGGTTCCACACGAAGCGCGAGGCCGAACTGTGGCGCTCGAACCTGGCCGTGACAAAGGCGAGAGGGGAGTTCGTGGAGGCGTCAGCGGGGCGGGCGCTGGTCGAAGAACTGGGGGGCGCGTGGCTCGCGAACCGCACGCACTTGAAGCCCTCCTCGCTGCGGCCGCTCGAGTCGACATGGCGTGTGCACGTCGTTCCGCGGTGGGGACAAGTCCCGATCTCGAAGATCCGCCACACCGATGTGCAGGCATGGGTCTCCTCGCTGAGCGCAACACGTAGCCCGACGATCGTCGCCCGTGCCCACGGGATCCTCGCGTCCGTACTCGACGCAGCGGTGAAAGACCGTCGACTCACTTCGAACCCCGCACGCGACGTCAAGCTGCCGAGGAAGGTCAGCAAAGCCCATCGATACCTCACCCACCAGCAGGTGCATGACCTTGCCGATGCTTCCGGCGACCACGCAACCCTCGTCCTAGTGCTCGCCTACGCGGGCTTGCGCTGGGGCGAGGCAATCGGGCTCCGCGTCTCGGACCTCAACCTGCTCCGACGGAGGATCAACGTCACGGTCAACGCGGTTGAGGTCGGAGGTGCCATCGAGGTGGGAACACCGAAGACCCACAAGCGACGGTCCGTGAGCTTCCCCGCCTTCCTCGCTGACGAGCTAGCTCGCGCGTGCGCCGGGAAGAGTGCGGGCGACCTCGTCTTCGCCTCCGAGTCCGGGTCTCACCTCAGGCGAGTCCGGGTCTCTGCTGGCAGCCGATCCTGGTTCAAGTCCGCACTCAAGTCCTGCGACATTGCTCCGATGACCATCCACGACCTGCGGCATACCGCCGCGAGCCTCGCGGTGAGTTCCGGCGCCAACGTCAAGGCGGTGCAGCGGATGCTCGGTCACGCTTCCGCGGCAATGACCCTTGATGTCTACGCAGACCTGTTCGACGACGACCTCGAGGCGCTCGCCGACAAGCTCGATCAGGCTGCACGAGATTCGGTTGTGGGTGATCGGTGGGTGAAAGCCGCGGGCTGACGGCGAAAGACCCCTCCGATCCGCGCAAATGCGGGCATCGGAGGGGCCTTCGAAGTGCGGAGACGGAGGGATTTGAACCCTCGGTCCCCGTGAGGGGACTCCACCTTAGCAGGGTGGTGCACTCGACCTGACTATGCGACGTCTCCGTGCGCCCTCGCGGGCACGCCACCACCATACAGGAGGAGCGGACGGGTCTCGACCCGGCACGGCGGAGGCCTGCGCCGCGGGCCCTGCCTGTGAGTCCCCCGGAATGGGGACACCGCGGGGTTGTCGGAGCGTACCCCGGTGCATACCATCGAGGCGCGGCGATCACGTTCCGGGGATGCAGATCCCTCCCGTCGCGACACAGCACCCAGACGGATGCCTCCCGAGCCCCGCCCGATGCCCGCGTCGGTGCCGCAGGCGCTCGGGGGTGTCCGGCTCGGGGGTGTCCGGCTCGGGGTCGTCCGGCTCGGTGCCGCCACGCTCGGTGCGTCCGGCTCGGGGCCCGCCACGTCAGCCCGCGGCGCCCGTCCGGAAGCGCGCCGGCAGGTCGATGAGGAGCTCCGCCAGGTCCACGAGCAGCGCGGAACACCCGGCGACGTCGTCGTCGAGGGCCGCCGCACGAGCCGCCTTGACGAGCGCCGAGCGCTGCCCGCGGTCCATCGCGACGTCGATGCCGTTCGCCCGCGCGATCTCGTCGGTGTGGAAGAGGTCGAGCACCGGCTGCTGGAACCGGAGCCAGTCCGCCGACACCGGTGCCCCCGACCGAGCGAGCACCCACACGCCGAGTTCGACGAGCGCACCGGCCTCGGACACGCACTCGCGGAGCAGCCCGGGGTCGAACGCCGCGGTGCATGCCGGGCCCGACGTCGGCGGGTCGAGCACCATCGACCGGGCGATCCGGATCCGTTCGACCATGTGTTCCACGCACCAGGGCGCGATCACGACCCCGACGTACCGCTGGACGCTCACGAGGCGCAGGGACTCCAGGGGCACGAGCGCCTCACGCACCGGTGTCCGGGACACCTGCATGTCGTTCGCGAGGATCTCGAGCCGGAGCCGCTGCCCGCGGCGGTACGTCCCGCGGAGGATGTCCGCGAGCAGACGACGGAACACGGCGTCCCGGAGCAGGTTGCGCGGCACCCCGAGCGGCGCGTCGGACGGCATGTGGTCCGACCGCACCGCGTGCTCCATGTCCCCACGATCCACCACGACCCGCGGAGCCGCCGTGCCGGCACCCCGCCTCGTGGAGAGGGCGACGTCGCCGTGCACTGTGCAGGACACGACGTCCGCACAGTCCGTGCCACGACTGCTCGTCAGGACCTCGGTCCCCCGTACTCCGTCGTCCGTTCCGGTGTTCCACATCGCGACCTCCCGTGACCGGCACCCGCGGTCTTGGGCACCGGTCACGAGCATCACCGGTCGCGGGGACGATCACCGAACATGTTGCATCACGAATGTCGCTAGCGCTTCGGGCTGTCCTTGCCGGTCAGCACCGACAGGGGCTGCGTGATGTCCTCGAGCCCCTTCCGTGCGGCGTCGACCCCGAAGACCAACGCCACGACCCCGCCGATGATCATCACCGCCGACCCGAGCAGGTAGCCCCAGAAGAGCGGCTCCCGCGACGACCCGTCGCCGATGAACGCGCCGTAGATGAGCGGCGCGACGGCGCCGAAGACCTGCGCGAGGGCGAAGAAGTACGAGATCGCCTGCGACCGCAGCTCGAGCGGGAAGATCTCGCTCACGGTCAGGTAGGCGCTCGACGCACCGGCCGAGGCGAAGAAGAACGACACGCACCAGAACACGACTTGCACGCCGGCACTGATCGCGTCCGCCCGGAACAGGAACGCCGAGGTCGCGAGCACGAGCCCCGAGACGAGGTACGTCAGGAAGATCATCTGCCGTCGGCCCCACGTGTCGAAGAACCGACCGAGGATGAGCGGGCCGAGCAGGTTGCCGATCGCGAACGGGAAGAAGTAGATGCTCGTCTGCGCGGTCTTCAGGCCGAAGAAGTTCGTGAGCACGAGGGCGTACGTGAAGAAGATCGCGTTGTAGAGGAACGCCTGCGTGATCATCATCGTCGCGCCGACGAGCGTGCGGGTCGGGTACTGGCGGAGCAGCACCCTCGCGATGGTCAGGAACCCGACGCGGTCCATCGGCGTGACGGTCATCGCCTTCGAGTCGGGCACGCGCTCGAGCGGCTTGCCGGACTCCCGCTCCACCTCGGCCTCGATCCGCGAGACGGTCGCGTCGGCCTCCTCCTCACGCCCGTGGGTCATCAGCCACCGTGGACTCTCCGGGATGTGCCGCCGGAGAAAGATGATCGCGATGCCGAGCACCGGGCCGAGGAAGAACCCGATCCGCCAGCCGAGGTTCTCCGAGAAGTGCGAGGTGTCGAGCAGGTAGATGTTCGCGGCGGCGCCGAGGGCGGCACCGCCCCAGTACGTGCCGTTGATCGCGATGTCGACGTGCCCGCGGTACTTGGACGGGATGAGCTCGTCGATCGCGGAGTTGATCGCGGCGTACTCACCGCCGATGCCGAGCCCGGCGACGAACCGGAAGACGGCCAGGAACCAGAAGTCCTGGGCCAGGCCCGCGACGCCGGACCCGATGAGGTAGATCGCCAGGGTGAGGATGAAGAGCTTGCGTCGACCGAGCCGGTCGGACAGGCGCCCGAAGACGATCGCGCCGACGACCTGGCCGATCAGGTAGACGGTGCCGAGTGAGGCGACGTCCTGGTTGCTCAGCCCGAGGTCGGCCTTGAACCCCGCGTTCGAGACGATCTGGATCTCGAGTCCGTCGAGGATCCACGAGACCCCGAGCCCGACCACGACGCTCCAGTGGAAGCGCGTCCACGGCAACCGGTCCATCCTCGCCGGGACGAGGCTCCTGACCGTCCCGTCCTTCGTTCCGCTGGCGCTCGTCATGCGCGTGCTCCTCCCGCGGCCAGCACCCTCGGCTGCCGCCTGAGAGGAACGTACGCGCGCTTCGCCGCGCTGGTTCGCGGACGGACGGGAGGCGCGGTGCGGGGCCGCACCGCGCCTCCCGTCCGGCACCCGGTCACCACCCGCGTGACGCGCGGTGACATGCCTGGCCCTCCGACCCGACTGCGTCGGTACGGTGACGTCGTGCCGCTGCAGACCTCGACCGACCGCATCCTCACCACCCACACGGGTTCCCTCCCGCGGACCCCGGAGCTGACCGCGCTCCTCGTCGCCCGCGACCAGGGCAAGCCGTTCGACGAGCAGGCCCTCCGCGACGAGACCGCCGCGGTCCTCGCCCGGACCGTCGACGCGCAGCTCGACGCCGGGATCGACATCGTCAACGACGGCGAGGTCCCCCGCGTCGGCTTCTCCACGTACATCCGTGAGCGCCTCTCCGGGTTCGGCGGGACGGGGCACCGCAAACCGACCCTCGACTCGGTGAAGTTCCCCGGGTACGCCGCGTTCCAGGCGCGGCAGATCGACGAGGGCGCCGAGTTCGCCCGCGTCTGGGACACCCCGGTCGCGCAGGGCCTGCTGCAGTACGACGAGGAGCGCGCCGGCATCCGCGAGGACCTCGACGGCTTCGAGCGCGAACTCGCCCGCAACGCCGCGGCCGGACGCACCCCGGCCGGCACGTTCATCTCGGCGGCGACGCCCGGCATCGTCGCCACGACCCTGCTGCTCGACGACGCGAACCCGCACTACGCCGACCACCGCGAGTACGTCTTCGCCCTCGCCGAGCAGCTCCGCGTCGAGTACGAGGAGATCGCCGCCCGCGGGCACGTCCTGCAGCTCGACGCCCCGGACCTCGCGATGGAGCGGGTGATCCACTTCGGTGACGCCCCGCTCGACGAGTTCCTGGCCGCCGTCGACCTGCACGTGGACGCGCTCAACCACGCGCTGCAGAACATCCCGAAGGAGCAGACCCGCCTGCACGTCTGCTACGGCAACTGGCAGGGCCCGCACCAGGACGACGTCCCCGTGGACGTGCTGCTCCCGCACCTGTACCGTGCCGAGGTCGGCTCGTTCAGCATCCCGTTCGGCAACCCGCGGCACGCGCACGAGTTCCCGGCCTTCCGGGACCTGCCGCTGCCCGACGGCGCGGTGCTCGTGCCGGGCGTCATCGACGTGACGACGAACTACCTCGAGCACCCGCAACTCGTCGCGAACCGGATCGTCGAGGCCGCGGAGGCCGTCGGCGACCCCACCCGCATCGTCGCCGGGACCGACTGCGGGCTCGCCACCTTCGCGAGCTACGAGTTCGTCGCGTCGGACGTCGCGTGGGCGAAGCTCGGGGCGCTCGTCGAGGGCGCCGAGATCGCGTCCCGCCGCCTGTTCGGCTGACGCCGCGCCCGCCGACGCGCCCTGCGGCCGCGGGGGTCGCCAGCGTCGGCGGGCAGGCGTACCGTGGCGCCCGTGAACCGACCTGCAATCTCCACGGTCGGCGAGCTCCGCGCTGCTGGGCACGTCCAGAAGTCGGTCCGCGCCGAGATCCGCGACAACCTGCTGACCGCCCTCCGCGAGGGCCGCGACCCCTGGCCCGGCCTGCACGGCTTCCAGACGACTGTCATCCCGCAGCTCGAGCGTGCCCTCATCGCCGGGCACGACGTCGTCCTGCTCGGTGAGCGCGGCCAGGGCAAGACCCGCCTGCTCCGCACCCTGAACGGTCTGATGGACGAGTGGACGCCGGTCATCACCGGGTCAGAACTCGGCGAGCACCCGTTCGAGCCGATCACCACGGCGAGCATCCGTCGCGCCGCCGACCTCGGCGACGCGCTGCCGATCTCCTGGGTGCACCGCGACGAGCGCTACGTCGAGAAGCTCGCGACGCCGGACACCTCCGTCGCCGACCTCATCGGCGACGTCGACCCGATGAAGGTCGCGGAGGGCCGCAGCCTGGGCGATCCGGAGACCATCCACTTCGGGCTCATCCCCCGCGGCCACCGTGGGATCGTCGCGATCAACGAGCTCCCTGACCTCGCCGAGCGCATCCAGGTCGCGATGCTCAACGTGATGGAGGAGCGGGACGTCCAGATCCGCGGGTACGTCCTCCGCCTGCCGCTCGACGTGCTCATCGTCGCGAGCGCCAACCCCGAGGACTACACGAACCGCGGTCGGATCATCACGCCGCTCAAGGACCGCTTCGGCGCCGAGATCCGGACGCACTACCCGATCGAGCTCGCGGACGAGATCGCGGTGATCCGGCAAGAGGCGCAGTTGACCGCCGACGTGCCGGACCCCCTGATCGAGATCCTCGCCCGCTTCACCCGGGCGCTCCGCGAGTCGAGCGCCGTCGACCAGCGCAGCGGCGTCAGCGCCCGCTTCTCGATCGCCGGTGCCGAGACGGTCTCCGCCGCGGCCGTCCACCGTGCCGCACGCCAGGGTGAGCCCGAGGCGGTGGCACGCCCGATCGACCTCGAGACGGCCGTCGACGTCCTCGGCGGGAAGATCGAGTTCGAGTCCGGGGAGGAGGACCGCGCCGACGAGGTGCTCGAACACCTCCTCCGGACCGCCACCGCGGAGACCGTCCGGTCGCGCTTCCGCGGCCTCGACTTCGGCGTCCTCGTGTCCGCGCTCGAGGGCGGCACGATGGTGACCACCGGCGAGCAGGTCAGCGCGCGCGACTTCCTGGCGGGCCTGCCGTCCCTCGGCGAGTCCGACCTGTACGACCAGGTCTGCGAACGGGTCGGCGCGACGAACGACGGCGAGCGCGCCGGTGCCGTCGAGCTCGCGCTCGAGGGGCTCTTCCTCGCCCGCCGCATCAGCAAGGAGTCCGGCGGGGGCGAAGCAGCGTATGGCATCTAGCCGCCCGAACCGGCGGATCAGCCGGGACACCCGCTACGGCAGGTACGAGGGCGGGCCGGACCCGCTCGCCCCGCCGGTCGACGTCGCCGAGGCGCTCGACGCCATCGGCCAGGACGTCATGGCCGGCACCTCGCCCGAGCGCGCGATGCGGGAGTTCCTCCGTCGTGGCGGTCGGACGCAGCGCGGGCTCGACGACCTCGCCCGGCTCGTGGCCGAGAAGCGTCGAGAACTGACGAGCAAGAACAACCTCGACGGGACGCTGCAGGAGATCCGGCAGCTCCTCGACGAGGCCGTCCTCGCCGAGCGCGGTCAGCTCGCCCGCGACACCGCGATGGACGACGGCGACCGCGCCCTCGCCGAACTGCAGCTCGACAGCCTGCCGCCGTCGCCCGCCGCCGCGGTCAACGAGCTGAACGGCTACGACTGGAAGAGCCCCGCCGCCCGCCAGAAGTACGAGCAGATCAAGGACCTGCTCGGCCGGGAGATGCTCGACCAGCGCTTCGCCGGCATGAAGCAGGCGCTCGAGAACGCCACCGACGACGACCGGGCCGCGGTCGCGCAGATGATGCAGGACCTCAACGACCTGCTCGACGCCCACCGTCGGGGCGAGGACACGCAGGACCAGTTCGACGAGTTCATGCGGCAGCACGGCGACCAGTTCCCGTCGAAACCGGAGAACGTCGACGAGCTCCTCGACGACCTCGCCGCCCGGGCCGCCGCCGCCCAGCGCATGCGGAACTCGATGACGCAGGAGCAGCGGGACGAACTCGACGCCCTCGCCGAGCAGGCGTTCGGCTCCCCCGCGCTCCAGGGCGCGCTCGCGCAGCTCGACGACGCCCTCCGCGCGCTCCGTCCCGGCGAGGACTGGGGCGGGTCCGAGGGCATGGACGGCCAGCAGGGGCTCGGGCTCGGCGACGGCACCGGCGTCTTCCAGGACATCGCCGACCTGGACGCCCTGGCCGACCAGCTCGCGCAGGCCGGGCCCGGGTCGGATCTCGACGACCTCGACCTCGACGCCCTCGCGCAGCAGCTCGGGGACCAGGCCGCGGTCGACGCCCGGACCCTCCAGCAGCTCGAGAAGGCACTGCGGAACTCCGGCGCGATGCGCCGAGGCGCCGACGGGCAGCTCCGGCTCACCCCGAAGGCGATGCGCCAGCTCGGCAAGAGCCTCCTCAAGGACGTCGCCGAGCGGATGTCCGGGCGGCAGGGCGCGCGGGACCTCCGCCGGGCCGGTGCCGCCGGTGACCGCTCCGGATCGACGCGGCCGTGGGAGTTCGGCGACACCGAACCCTGGGACGTCACCCGGTCGATCACCAACGCGTTGACTCGCGTCGCCGGCGAGGGGCCGCGATCCGGGCCGGGGGTGCGCCTCCAGATCGAGGACGTCGAGGTGCAGGAGACCGAGGCCCGCACGCAGGCCGTGGTCGCGCTGCTCGTCGACACGTCGTTCTCGATGGCGATGGAGGACCGCTGGGTGCCGATGAAGCGCACCGCGCTGGCCCTGCACACGCTCATCTCGACCCGGTTCCGCGGCGACGACCTGCAGCTCATCGCGTTCGGTCGCGAGGCCGAGGTGATGGACGTCGAGCAGCTCGTCGGCCTCGACGCCATGTGGGACAAGGGCACGAACCTGCACCACGGACTGCTCCTGGCGAACCGGCACTTCCGGAAGCACCCGAACGCGCAGCCCGTCCTGCTCATCGTCACCGACGGCGAGCCGACCTCGCACCTCGAGCCGAACGGGCAGGTCTTCTTCAGCTACCCGCCGGACCCGGTCACGATCGCGCTGAGCGTCCGGGAGCTCGAGAACGCGCATCGGCTCGGCGCGAAGACGACGTTCTTCCGGCTCGGCGACGACCCCGGGCTCGCCCGGTTCGTCGACGGGATGGCCCGAAGGGTCGACGGGTCGGTCACGGCGCCGGAGAACGACGACCTCGGCGTCGCCGTCGTCGGCTCGTACCTGGGTTCCCGGCACGGCGGTGGTGCTGCCTTCGGCGGCGACGGCCTCTGGGGCCAGTGGGACCGCTTCGCCTGACCGGTCCACGCGGACGGGGGGGGGGGGGGGCCCCCCCCCCCCCCCCCCCCCCCCCCCCGCCCCCCCCCCGCCCGGCCGCCCCCCCCGGGGGGGCGCCCCC
>JASCOJ010000041.1 GCA_029959645.1 Microbacteriaceae bacterium PS02332
GGCCCCGCACCGGACCGGTGCAGGGCCTCCCGTCCGCGGACGCGGACCCGCGTGCCGCTCAGTTGAAGCGGAACACCTGCGGCTGCTGGCCGTTGCAGTCGTACAGCTGCAGGGCCGTGCCGTTGGCGGTGTTGCCCGACGGCACGTCGAGGCACCGACCGGACTGCGGGTTGAGCACCGAGCCGTTCGCCTGCGGTACCCACTGCTGGCCGCCGACACCGTTGCACGTGTACAGCTCCAGGTGCGTGCCGTTCGCCGTGGCGTTGCCGTCGAGGTCCAGGCAGCGGCCGAGCGTGCGGATGGTGTGGTCACCCGCGTTGTACGCCCACTGCTGGTCGGTGGTCTGCTCGTCGGTCAGGAGCGTCTGGCAGTCGAACACCTGGACCTGCTGCCCGTTCTGCTGCAGGTCGTTGCCCGCGACGTCGACGCACTTGCCGCCGATGGTGCCGATCGGGACCGCGGCGACGAACTTCTGCGCCGCGTTGCCGTTGCAGTCGTAGAGCTGCAGCGCCGTCTGGTTGGCCGTGTTGCCCGACGGGACGTCGAGGCACCGCCCCGACTGCGGGTTCTTGATCGACCCGTCCGGTTGCACGATCCACTGCTGGCCGCCGACGCCGTTGCAGTCGTAGAGCTCGACGTGCGTGCCGTTGGCGGTGCCGTTGCCGTCCGCGTCGAGGCAGCGGCCGAGGGTGCTGAGGGTGTGCGCTCCGTACACGCTGCCGAGCCAGTGCTGGTCGGCCGCGAGGGTCTGGCAGTCGTAGAGCTGGACGACCGCGGTGTTGCCACCGACGTCGTCACCGGCGACGTCGACGCACTTGCCGCCGACCGTGGTGATCGCCGCCCCCGGGCCACCGCCCGTGGAGACGCCCTGGTAGTTCTGCGCCACGATGTTCGCCTGCACCGCACTGTCCGCGGCGTCAGTCGAGTACCCCGCGGTCATGACGCCCTCGAAGAAGGACTGTGTGCCGCGGTTCGAGTTGTCACCGCCGGCACCGAGGACGATCGAGCCCTCGAGCTTCATCGGGGTGTAGCCCTGGCCGTCGCCGTCCTTGTCGGTCGGCAGCGCCCCCTCGTACCACTTCGACAGCGCTCCGCCCTGCGCGTCGCCGCCCTTCAGCGCGAAGTTCGCGACCCCGTCGTTCTTGAGCAGCGCGGTGACGAACTTCGAGCTGTTGCCCGTGTTCGCGGTGGTGATCGCCGTCTTGCCCTCGTAGACACCGTTCTCCAGGTCGGCCTGGACCCACGGCCCGCGTCCGGCACTGCCCTTGCCGTTGAGCATCGACAGATTGAGGGCGTCCATGTGCCCCTTGCCGGTGTCCTTCGACTGGGTCTCGACGTTGCCGAAGTCGGAACAGCAGCCGTGGTTCACGTTCGTGCCGCTCGCGACCTCGTACATCGACTCCGGGCTGGCACCGCGCGCCGTGCCCTTCGCCGCGGTGCTGGAGATCCGGTAGGCGACCTGCTGCGGCATGAACACGCCGTACGCCTTGTGGCCCGCCACCGTGATCGGGAGCGCTGCGGCGTCGGCGGCGTGGTTCGCGGGGCCGGCGTCGCCCGCACCGGCGACGGTGAGGTCGTTGTGGTTCGCGGTCTGGTCGTAGATCTTCGGGATGGTGCACGTCGTGCCGGCGCAGAACGTGTCCTGTGTCGCGGCGTTGGCGTACCCGCCGGCGGCGAGCAGGCCGACGTTCGTGGTGGCACCGTCCGAGGCGCGCTGCACCTGGTAGAGCGGTCCGTTGTACGAGGCGGAGAGCGCCCGCGTCGAGCTGTACGCGGCGACGCAGGACGTGCCGGCGCCGGCGTAGGTGTCGCACGGACCGGTGGAGGCGGCTTCGGCGCTGCCGGCGCCGACCGTGGCGCCGACGAGGCTCCCGGTGACGAGAGCGAGGGCCCCGAGTGCGGCGGCGACGATGCGCCGTGGCCTCGAGATCGACCTGGTGTGCATGGGTGTGGTTCCTTCCGAGCGTCGTTGTTCGGTGGGGGTGTCCTCGTCGAGCTGATCGTGCTTAAACGATTAACCACATCTATCGTACGCCCGAGGCGAGACGGCGTCGAGTGGGCGTCGCGAACCGGCTGGCCGGGACGCAGGTCCGGTTGCGGGCAGCACGGCGAGTCACCGCCGTACGAGGGCCGGTCCACCGCGCGGACCTCGGGCACCCCGGCTCAGGAGCTGAAGTCGGAGGAGATGTGCACGCCGGGGTGGAACCAGAACAGCACGGCGACGAGGAGCCCGAGGAGCGTGACCGCGTCGACGACGAGGGGCGCGACGCACCACGTCGACCATCCGCGCCGCGCCGCGCCGATGACGACGACGGCGACGGCGGCGACGAGGAACGGCGCGGTGACGACGGTCCCCCAGAACGCGAACCCGGCCACCGACGCCTGCAGTACCTCGGTCGGAGCGCCGAACAGGAGGATGAAGCCCACGCAGAACACCCCGACCAGGACGCCGAGCAGCCCGACGGAGAGGGCGACGACGGCGAGCGCCAGCGCCGTGGCGACGAACCCGGACGGAGCGGCCCGCGGCTGCGGGGGCAGCGGCGCGGGCCCGGGCGCGAGCCACCCCGGCGGCACGTGACCGACGCGCCGCTGCGGCGCCGGGTGCCGTCCGTCCTGGTCGTCCATGCAGGCTCCCCCTCCCGTCGTCATCCTGGCACGGGACGCCTCCCGGTCACCGCACGACTGCCTGCTCCGCCTCGTAGGACTCGAGCCGGAGGTTCGATGCCGGTCGGTCGACGATCCGCATCAGCGGGGCCACGACGGCGAGCGCCGAGAACAGCGCGTTCCGCACGGCCACACCGGCCGCCGTCCGCGGGGCGAGGAGCTTGCCGGCGTTCACCTTGCGCGACACCGACGCGTACTCCTCGAACCGCCGTTGGAAGGACGCGAACGCCGGTCCGTGGTCGCCGTGTGCTCGCGCGAGTTCGCCGGCCAGCACGTACGCGCCGACCAGGGCGAGCCCCGTCCCGTACCCGCCGAGCGCGTTGCCCCACGCCGAGTCACCGAGCAGGACGATCCGGCCTCGCGACCACCGGTCGACGGTGGCGCGACTGATCGAGTCCATGTGGAAGTCGCGGGCGCCCGGCAACTGCGCGACCAGTTGCGGCAAGCGCCACCGCCCGTCACGGAGCGCATCGGCCACCTGACGCTTCTGCACGTCCACGTCGTCCCGTGCCGGCGGGAGCAGGGGCGATGCGAACACGAAGAACGCCGGTGCCTTCGTCCCGCCGAGCATCACGGTCTTCCCCGGCTCGCTGTAGACCACGTCGTCGCCACCGGTGTCGATGTCGGCGAGTGCGTAGTAGTGCCCGAGGTGCGTCACGAACTCCGACTCGGGGCCGAACGCGAGCCGTCGCACGGTGGAGTGCATGCCGTCGGCCCCCACCACGATGTCGAACGTCCGCGGGGCGCCGTGCACGAAGGTCACGTCGACCCCGTCCGGCGTCTCGGTCAGCGTCGCGATCGAGTCCCCGAAGACGTACTCGGCGTCGGTCGTCGTCAGGTCGTGCAGGATGCGGGCGAGGTCACCGCGCGGGACGTTGACCTCGCCGGCGCCGAACGCTCCGGGCGCGGTCCCGACCCTGCGACCGGCGGCGTTGACGATCGGCGCGTCGTCATCACGGACGTCCAGCGCTCGAACGGCGTCGAGGATGCCCATCCGACGCAACACGTCCATGTGGATCGGCCCCTTGAAGTCGACGGCTTGGCCGCCGAGTCGGATCGCCCCGGCCTTCTCGACGACGGTGACCTCGAAGCCGTACCGGGCGAGCCAGTGGGCCAGCGCGGGACCGGCGATGCTCGCCCCGGAGATCAGGACTCGGGTGTTCTGCATGTGCACTCCTCGGATCGGATGTGCTCATCGTGTCCGGCGCCACTCACGCGCCGCTGACGTGGCGCTGACACCGGCGGACCGTCGTCAGGTGAGCCGCCGTTCCCGATCCCGGAGCGGAGGCCGCTACGTCGGAACCGTCACGCCCGCTCGGCGACCGGGGCGTCCGACGCCAGTTCCGGTTCCGCGTGCCGTCGGACCCGCCGACGCCACAGCGTGAGCAGGACCGGCACCGCGATGAGGACGACCGGCACCGCGAGGCTCGGCGGCAGGTGGTCGTACTCGCCGAACGCCGTGAGCAGCAGGAAGACGTCGACGGAGATCACGGCCAGGAGCATCGCGACGACCACCCAGCTCCAGGCGATCCCCCGGGTGAGTCGACGGTCGCGGACGGCGAGCTGGTTCGACGCGTACCGCGGACCCGGACGGGCTCGTGCCCGGCGCGCGATGGTGACCAGGAAGAAGAGCACGACGCTGAGCAGGACCACGCCGAGCACCACGAGGCCCGCCCCGAACGAGAGCCCGGCCGCCACGGCGAGCGATCCCCCGATGGCGAGCGGCACGCTGATGACGATGGCGCCCGCGTGCGCGAGCGAGCGTGCCCGACCCTCGACCACGAGCGCGCAGGCCGTCAGGATCGCGGCGACCGGGACCCCGATGAACAGGGTGGGGAAGAGCACCTCGCCGAGCGCCTCGGGCAGGACGCGGATCAGGCGTGTCGGCCAGAGGACGAGCAGCGAGGTCATGAGCACGTCGAGGCCGAACACGACACTCGCGAACACCCATTGGGCGCGGGACGCGACGCCGGGCGACGACGCCGGCGTCGGGTCCGGCTCCGACGTCGCTTCCGGCGTCTCGTCTGGTCCTGATGGCAGTACGGTCATGCGCTCCCCCTGGTGCGTCGATCCCCTGCGCCCAGTCTGGACCAGAACGGAGGATCAGTCACGCCGCCGACAGCGGGACGGTGGCGTCGATGGCGGCCGCGAACACGTCGCCGCCCGGGACCGCGTCCCCTCGGGGACGATCAGGGGTTCGGTGCCGTGGCGCCCATCGAGCGAGCGGCGCGCACCAGGTTGCCCTGGAGGCCCTCGGTCCCGTCATCCGACCGGAGGGCGGTCACGGTCGCGTAGCCGAATGGGACGTCACGGTCCTCGAGCGGGCCCCGCAGTTCCGCGACGGTGGACAGAACGTCGACGTCCGCGGCCTCGCACATGACGTCCTGGAGCGGATGGGACTCCTCGACGCCATGCGAGCGGCGAACACCACCGAGACCGGGACCGTCGTGGTGAACACCGACGGGACGGTGCGGGCGACCCTGCCCTCCGACGGTCCGGAAGGCGCGACGGCAGAACTCGAGGTGCTCCGCGGCGACCTGGCGAAGATCATCCTCGAGGCCGTCCCCGACGTCACGATGACCTACGGCGAGACGGTCGTCGACGTGGACCACCACGACGGCGGAGTGACCGTCGGCACCAGCGCGGGGCGCCACCTCGACGCCGACCTCCTCGTCGTCGCGGAGGGCGCACGGTCGAAGACCCGTGATCGCCTGTTCCCGACGGACTCGATCCACCGTCGAGACCTCGACATCACGATGGCGGTCGGGACGATCCCGCGGACGGCCTCGGACGACCAGACCTGGCGCTGGTACAACGCCGTCGGCGGCCGGTCCGTCCACCTGCGCCCGGACAACCACGGCACCACCCGGGCCATCCTCGCGTACGCCCCGGGCGAGGACCTCCTCGGGATCGACCGCACCGAGGCGCTCGCCCGAGTGCGGGAGCGCTACGCCGACGTCGGGTGGGCAGCACCCCGTGTCCTCGCCGCGTTCGAACAGGCGGACGACCTCTACTTCGACCAGCTCACCCAGATCCGGGTCGACCGGTGGCACCAGGGAGGAATCGTCCTCGTCGGCGACGCCGCCTGGTGCGTGACCCTGATGGGCGGCGGCGGAGCGTCCCTCGCCCTCATCGGCGGCTACGCCCTCGCCGCCGCGCTCTCGGACGACGACAGCACGGACCCGACCCGCGCCCTCGACGCGTACGAGCAGCGGATGCGGCCCCTGGCTGACCGGGTCGGCCGCACGCCGAAGGCCCTCGTCCGGTTCGCCTACCCCCGGACACGGCTCGGCCTGGCCGCCCGTGGGATCGCGGACCGGCTCGTCACCGCGACGATCCTGCGGACGCTCGTCCAACGCCTGCACGCGGCCAAGGAGGATGATGGGCAGCTCACCCTCCCCGCGATGACCACGCTCAGTGGCGGGACCACCAACGGACGGCCGGTCTGACTCGTCATGGACACTCCACACTTCGCTGCCGCGGTCGCCGCGTTCGTCGGTGCCCTCGGTGACCGCGTCGCCCCGGGCATCACCTCGTTCCCGGAGCTCTTCACCGAGGACGCGGCGATCGACGTGCCGTTCGACGGAGCAGGCGACGTGCGCCCCATCGTCGGACGGTCCGCGATCGAGGCCATGGCAGCGGGCCTCGCCGGGTTCCTGTGGTTCGACGAGGTCACCATCCGCACCGTGCACCAGACGGTCGACCCCGCTGTCGTGGTGTGCGAGTACGACGCCGTCCTCCGACGCGCGGACCGCGACGGACCGCTCCGCCGCCGGTACATCGCCGTGATCACCCTCCACGGAGGACACATCCGCACCCTGCGCGAGTACGGCGGCCCCTTCATGGTGGACGCAGCACCGTGACGGTGATGCGCTCGCGTCGGTCCGCGTGGGCGTGATCACCCCTCCGACCGGGCACGTTGGTCAGTTCGTCGGCAGACTCGGTCCCATGAAGCCCACGCCGAAAGCCGACGTCACCGCAGCGCTCCTCGATCTCACCGGGCGGGGTGATCACCCCATCGTCGTCACTGCCGAAGGGGACCGCATCACCGGGACCTGGTCGACGAACACGTCCGGGCAGCCCACGGGTGACGGCGGCATCACGCTCCTCGGCAACGCCACCTGGAACTGGCACGTCACCCTCCTCGACGGCGGGCTGTACAAAGCGTCGATGAGCTCGAGGAACTGGCCCACCGAGGGCGGGTACTTCACGTTCAAGTCCTCGTGGGTCGCCGACCCGATGAAGCAGGTCCTCGCCGAGCACGGCTGGCAGCGACGGAAGAACCCCTTCACCCGCGCGTGGGGAGCGCTCACCGGCCGGTCGTGACTGCCGGCGCACGCAACCGGACACGCGCGGGCCGTCGGGGTGCGCGACGGCCCTGCTGATCGGCGCCCCGATCCGCTCGGTGCGGATGCGCGCACGAACGGCTGCCCCGCGCAGCGCGGAAGTGGCCTACGTCGTCGCGGGCGGCCTGCGACGGAACCGCATCCGGCCTTCTGGTCGGGCTGACAGGATTTGAACCTGCGACCCCTTGACCCCCAGTCAAGTGCGCTACCAAGCTGCGCCACAGCCCGTGAACCCGTTGGGGCTCAGACCCTCGGAAGGGCCCTGCTCCCCACCCGACCGAGCGCGGAGCAGCCGGACCAGCATAGCGGAAACCGAGACCCCGGCGTGCCACTCCCCGGTGGCGGGAGCAGCCGACGTCGGGTCACCGCGTGCGGAGCGACGATCCCGGTACCCGCTCGGCACGCATGCGTACCCACGCCTCGGGTTGCACCACGCGCCGCTCCCGCGACAGCCACGGCAGTGCGAACCCGGCGACGAGCGCACCGAAGCCGTCGGCTGCGAGGTCGCCGATCGTGTCGTCGTAGCCGACGACGATGGTGGCGTCGACGAAGTTGTGGCCGAGCCACTCCCCCATCTCCCACACCGACCCGACGGCGAGTCCGGCGGCGAGCGACACGAGTGCCGACAGCACGACCCCGGCCTTCGGCGCGGCGGCGATCACGCCCGCGTCGGACGCGATGACGACCAGCAGCGCCGCGAGCAACCCCACGAGGACGACGTGCACGACCTTGTCCCAGAGGAACACCGTCGAGTACAGGTCGAGCGGGCTGCTCCACGCGGCGACGAGCGACAGCAGCACCACAGCGACGTCGAACGTCGGCCGCAGGCCCAGCATCCGCGGTACGACGGCGCCGAGGAGCGCGAGCATCATCACGGCGAACGCCACGGGGCCCCACCCGACGAGTGCCACCGGGACGCTGATGAGGGTGACGACGCGCAGCACGTCGGCCGCCCAGACGGCCCCGTGCGGCCGACGCAGGAACGTCGTCCCGAGTGCGGCGATCACGCGGCCACCCCGAACGACAGCACGGCGTGCACCGGCAGGTGGTCGGAGGGCCAGACGCCGCCCGGGCGGCGCGACGACACGGCGACACGCGAGACGACGGCGCCGTCGGTCGCGAAGACCGCGTCGATCCGCGGTCGGTCCGCGCGCGGCTCGCGGTAGGCGGCGTACGTCCCGAGTTCCGGCGTCTCCGGCCGGGAGGCCCGCCCCCAGGTGTCCTGCAGGCCCGCTTCCGCCAGGGCTCGCCAGGGCGCGGAGCCCGCGGGGCAGTTGCAGTCCGCCATCACGACGGCCGGTAGCCCCGACGCGGCGACGATGCGGGCGAGCAGCTGCGCCGAGCGGTACCGAGCCCACGGCGAGACCACGTCGAGGTGGGTGCCGAGCGCCAGGAACCGCCGGCCGGTGGCCCGGTCGTCGAGGACGGCGCCGGCGACGTTGCGCGGGAACGCCGTCGCCCACGAGCGGGACCCGGCACGGCGGGGGCGGCGGGACAGCGCCCACGAGCGGCGTTCGACGACGGTGCAGCGGTCGGTGTCGACGAACACGCCCGAGGCCTCCCCGCCCCCGCGGGCACCTCGCCCGACGACGACGGGCTCCCAGCGTGACCCGAGGCCGGACGCGAGGTCCGTGACCTGGTCGGGCAGGGCCTCCTGGACGGCCAGGACGGTCGGCTGTTCCGAGGCGACGAGGGCCACGACGGCGGCGCGGCGGGCCTCCCACGCGTCCGGGTGCCCCGCGGGACGCGGCACACGGCGGCGCAGGTTGAGGGTCATGCAGTGCAGGTCGGGCGCCTCCGCGGGGCCGATGATCGGGCGGTCGTCGGGCGCGCGGTGCATGCATCCCTTCTACGAGACGTGGCGCCCTCGGTTCCCAGGGTCGCCGCCGGCGACTCGTAGGGTGGCCCGGTGCCTCCCCGATCCACCCGAGCCCTGGCCGTCCTCACCGCCGTCGTCCTGACCTCCGGAGTGGCGGCCTGCTCGTCCGGCCCCGACGGCCACGACGCCCGTGGCGCGACACCGCGGCCGACACTGGCGGCTCCGGCCCGGGACGCGGTGACCGTGATCGCGCAGGACGACGCCGCCGAGCGGTCGGTCCGGGTGAGCCGGGCGTTCTTCCGTTCCGCACCCGGCGCGGTCGTCGCGCCGGCAGACAGCGCCGACGCCGTGCGTTCCGCGGCGAGCGCCGCCACCCGCGCCCACGTGCCGGCGCTCCTCGTCGGCGCGGGGGAGGCCGGGTCCGCCGCGGTCGCGGCAGAGCTGGAGCGCCTGGGCGCGACCTGGTACGTGGCGGAGGGTGACGTGACCGTGTCGACCCACGCGGAACGGCGGACGACCGCGGTGGTGAGTCGGGCGGCGGACCGCGGGCGGGCCTCCCGTCCGGCGACGGTGGTCGTGGCGGACCGGACCGCCGACGCTGCCGGTGTCGCGACCGCTCGGGCGGCCGGGGCTCAGGTCGTGGCGATGCCCTCGGGCGTGTCGGACCCGGCCGCCTCGGGTGCGGTGGTGTCGGCGCTGCACGACGGGGAGGACGGGGCGGCGGTGCTGCTCGGACGGTCGTTCGCGCAGCTGCCGGACCCGTCGTGGGTGGTGCGGGCGGCACGGACCGGGTACCGGATCGGCGACGGGGGCCAGCGTCCGTTCGACGGGCACCGCTACGTCGCCCTGTACGGGGCGCCGGCCACGCCGGTGCTCGGGGTGCTCGGCGAGCAGGACCCGGCGGCGAGTGTGCAGCGGGCGCGGGACCTCGCCGGCCAGTACCGGGACCTGTCCGACGTCCCGGTGACGCCGGCGTTCGAGGTCATCGCGACCGTGGCGGCCGGCGACGCCGGGGCCGACGGCGACTACTCGACCGAGCTGCCCGTGTCGCGGCTGGAACCGTACGTCGACGTTGCGCACGACGCTGGCATGCCGACGATCATCGACCTGCAGCCGGGTCGGACGGACTTCCTCACCCAGGCGAAGCGGTACGAGTCGCTCCTGTCGCGGCCGGACGTGTGGCTCGCGCTCGACCCGGAGTGGCGGCTCGGCCCGGACCAGGTGCCGCTCCGGCAGATCGGGTCGGTGTCCGCCGACGAGGTGAACCGCACGTCCGCGTGGCTCGCCGACCTGGTGGAGCGGAAGGGGCTGCCGCCGAAGGCGCTGGTGCTGCACCAGTTCCGGCTCTCGATGATCACCGACCGGTCCGCGATCGAGTCGCACCCGCAGCTCGACGTGCTCGTGCACGTGGACGGGCAGGGGTCGCAGCCGGACAAGCAGGCGACGTGGAAGGCCCTGCACGTCGGGGCGGCTTCGTCGTGGCACTGGGGTTGGAAGGACTTCATCGACGAGGACACGCCGATGCTCACCCCGGCGCAGACGATGAGTGAGGTCGAGCCCACCCCGTCGCTGGTCACGTACCAGTAGGGGTCGCGGGCGCTCGGTTCTCCACAGTCTGCAGGCGTCACGCGCGGCCGTCGGACGGTGCTGTCAGCATGGGGGCATGACTTCCCTCGGTGCCGACACCGCTGCCCCGTCCGCGCCCTCGGCGGCGATCGCCGCGGAGGCGCAGGAGGCGCTCGTCGCCCTGACCGGGCGGACGGAGGCGGTGTTCCACCCGGGGCAGCTCGAGGCGATCTCGGCGCTCGTGGAGCACCGGCAGCGGGCCCTCGTGGTGCAGCGCACCGGGTGGGGCAAGTCGGCGGTGTACTTCCTCGCGACCCTGCTGCTCCGGCGTCGCGGCGGTGGCCCGACCGTGCTGGTCTCGCCGCTGCTGGCGCTCATGCGCGACCAGGTGTCCGCCGCCGCACGGGCAGGTGTCCGGGCGGTGTCGATCAACTCCGCGAACGCGCACGAGTGGGGCGAGACGCAGGCGGCGCTCGCGCGGGACGAGGTGGACGTGCTCCTCGTCTCCCCCGAACGCCTGAACAACCCGAAGTTCCGCGACGAACAGATGCCGGCGCTCATCGCCCGGATGGGGATGCTCGTGGTGGACGAAGCGCACTGCATCTCCGACTGGGGTCACGACTTCCGGCCGGACTACCGCCGGCTCGCCGAACTCATCCGCTCGCTCCCGTCCGGCGTGCCCGTCCTCGCAACGACCGCGACGGCGAACGAACGCGTGGTCGAGGACGTCGCCGAGCAGCTGACCGCCGGGCCGGACGCGCCCGTGTTCACCATCCGCGGGTCGCTCGCGCGGAAGTCCCTGCGGCTCGGTGTCCTCACCCTCCCCGATGCCCGGGCCCGCCTCGGCTGGTTGCTCGCGCACCTCGGCGACCTGCCGGGCAGCGGCATCATCTACACGCTCACCGTCTCCGCCGCCGAGGACATCGCGCGGCTCCTGCGCGAGCGCGGGTACGCCGTCCGCGCCTACACCGGCCGGACCGACACCGACGAGCGCGAACAGCTCGAGCAGCAGCTCAAGGGCAACGAGCTGAAGGCCCTCGTCGCCACGAGCGCCCTCGGGATGGGGTTCGACAAGCCCGACCTCGGGTTCGTCGTGCACGTCGGGGCTCCGTCCTCGCCGGTGGCGTACTACCAGCAGATCGGTCGTGCGGGGCGTGCCACCGACAACGCGGACGTGCTGCTGCTGCCCGGACACGAGGACCGCGAGATCTGGCAGTACTTCGCGACCGCGTCGATGCCGACGGAGTCGCGGGCGTCGGCCGTGCTCGGTGCGCTCTCCCGGGACTCGGCGATGTCCACCGTCGCGCTCGAGGGGCTCGTCGACATCAAGCGCTCGACGCTCGAGCTGCTGCTCAAGGTGCTCGACGTCGACGGTGCGGTCCGCCGCGTCGCCGGCGGCTGGGTCGCGACCGGCCAGCCGTGGGAGTACGACGCCGCCCGCTACGAGCGGGTCGCCGCCGCCCGGGACGCCGAGGCCGCGTCGATGCTCGCCTACGAGTCGACCAGCGCGTGCCGGATGCAGCTCCTGCAGCAGGACCTCGACGACCCGACGGCCGAGCCGTGCGGGCGCTGCGACAACTGCGCGGGTGCCTGGTACCCGGTCGATGTGTCCGACACCGACCGTTCGGGGGCCGCCGCCGCCCTCGACCAGGTCGGCGTCGAGATCGCCCCGCGCGCGCAGTGGCCGTCGGGCATGGGCTCGCTCGGCGTCGCCGTGAAGGGGAAGATCCCCGCCGGGGAACTCGTCGCGCCCGGTCGCGCGGTCGCACGGCTCACCGACCTCGGCTGGGGCGGTCCCCTCCGGGCGCTCTTCGCGACCGGGACGCCGGACGGCCCCGTGACGCGGGAGCTCGTCGACGGCTGCGTGCGGGCGCTGAAGGACTGGCCGTGGGAGACCCGACCGACCGGTGTCGTCGCGATGACGTCACGGTCGCGGCCGCAGCTCGTGGCCTCGTTGGCGCAGGCGCTGTCCTCCATCGGGCGGCTCCAGTACCTCGGGGAGCTCGAGCGGGACGGCGGGGTGCCGCGCGGGGACGGTGCGACGAACAGTGCGTACCGGTTGTCCGGCGTGTGGGACACCTTCGTCGTCGGTCCGGAACTCGCCGCCGCGCTGCAGGGTCATGACGGGCCGGTGCTGCTCGTGGACGACCTCGTGGACAGCCGGTGGACGATGACCGTCGCGGGGCGCGAGCTCCGGCGCGCGGGGGCGTCGGCCGTCCTGCCGTTCGCGCTGGCCACCGTCGCCTGACCGCTCGCTGCCCGCGCTCCTCCGGTACGACGTCCGACGCCGGACGGGCGGCCGTGGCGCCGCCGCCACGGGCCTCCCGTCCGCTGCGCACCCGCGCTACGCCGCCGCGGAACCGATCGCGTCGAGCTCGGCGACGGCGTCGTCCGGCAGGACGAACCCGGCCGAGGCGACGTTGTCGTGCAGGTGTGCCACCGACGACGTGCCCGGGATGAGGAGCATGTTCGGCGAGCGCTGCAGCAGCCAGGACAGCGCGACGGTCAGGCGGGACACCTCGAGCCGGGCGGCGACGGCGTCGAGCGCGCCGGACTGCAACGGCGAGAACCCGCCGAGCGGGAAGTACGGCACGTAGGCGATGCCCTGCTCGGCGGTGATGTCGACGAGGGCGTCGTCCTCACGACGGGCGACGTTGTACATGTTCTGCACGCAGACGATCGGCGCGTAGCTCTGCGCCTCCGCCAGCTGCTCGGCGCTTACGGTCGACAGGCCGATGTGACGGACGAGCCCCTCCTCCTGCAGGCGGGCGAGCGCCTCGACCTGCGGGGCGATCGAGCCCGGCTCGGGAGCGTCGAAGCCGCCCATGCGGATGTTGACGACGTCGAGCCGCTCGAGCCCGAGCGTGCGGAGGTTCTCGTGTACCTGCGCGACGAGGTCGTCGGGCTGCCGGGTCGGCACCCAGTTGCCCTTGTCGTCGCGGACGGAGCCGACCTTCGTGACGATGTGGAGGCCCTCCGGGTACGGCGCGAGGGCGGACCGGATGATTTCGTTCGTGACGTGCGGGCCGTAGAACTCCGCGGTGTCGATGTGGGTGATGCCGAGGTCGACGGCGGTGCGGAGGACGCGCTCGGCCTCGTCACGGTCGGCGGGCGGCCCGAACACGTGCGGTCCGGCGAGCTGCATCGCGCCGTACCCGACGCGGGTGAGTTCGAGGTCGTCGGCGAGGCGGTAGGTGCCGCCGGGGAGGGATGTGGTGGTCATGGGTCCCACGATGCTCCTGGGTCGTTGCGTGCGGGAGGTCCCCGGCGACCCTGGGAGCACGGGACCAGGATCGACGGTGGGGTCCGGCCTAGCATCGGGACCGTGCAGGACAACCCCCTCGGCGACCACCTCCGCGCTCGGCGCGAGCAGGTGCGGCCAGCCGACGTCGGCATCAGGGTGACGGGCGTCCGACGTACCCCGGGCCTCCGTCGCGAGGAGGTCGCGACCCTCGCAGGCATCAGCGCCGACTACTACCTGCGCCTGGAGCAGGGGCGCGACCGCAACCCGTCGCCACAGGTGCTCGAGGCGTTGGCACGGGTGTTCGCCCTCGACGCGACCGCGACGGAGTACCTGCTGGGGCTCGCCGGGATCCGACCGTCGCCCACGCCGCGGCGCGGGCAACGACGGCGCGCGGACGTCCCGACCGGCACGCTGCAGCTGCTCGACGTGATCGGGTTGCCGGCCTTCGTGGAGGACCGGGCGTTCGACGTCCTCGCAGCGAACGCGCTCGCCACCGAACTGGCGCCGGGCATCCGGGTCGGCGAGAACCGCCTCCGCACGCTCTTCCTCGACGAGACGGAACGGGACCGCTACCCGGACTGGCCGCGGCAGATGGCGGGCATGGTCGCGGCGTTCCGGGCCTCGATCGGGCCGGACGTCGACGATCCCGACGTCGTACGGCTCGTCGGTGAACTGTCGCTCGGCAGCGAGGACTTCCGACAGCTGTGGGCGCGACACGACGTGCGGCCGCTCGGCGGCGCCACCGTGCGGATGTGGCACCCGGAGGTCGGTGATCTCGAACTCCGCCGGGAGAAGCTCGGCATCGGCGGGACAGACGGCCAGCTGCTCGTGCTGCACCACGCGGAACCGGGATCGGCTTCGGAGCGCGCGCTCGCCCTGCTCGGCGCCCTGGCCGCCACGCAGACTGCGGACGACGCCGACGACGCAGCTAGCCGCGCGGTGCCCGGACCGGCTTCGGGAACGCCGCCCGCATGTGGTCGGTCGTGAGCACGTCGCCGATGCCGACCATGAGCAGCGAGAACACGATCTGCTCGATGACCATCCAGAACGGGTAGAGCCCGGGGATCGCCGCGACCACGAGCGTCACGACGGGGAAGACCCGACTGAACAACCGGAGGCGCTGGTACGCCCAGTAGTACCCGAGCTGCGCGCGCCAGGCGAAGACGTAGAGCGTCAGGGTGATGAGCAGCACGACGGTGGCCCGGAACCAGACCGCCCACGGCACGACCACGCCAGCGCGGGTGAGCAGCACGGCGACGACGATCGCGGTCAGGCCGACGACCGTCTCCGCGACGAGCAACCAGCGGATCCACCGGAACGACCGGACGGTGTCCGGGTGGTCGAGCATGTCCTCGCGGACCACGTAGGCGCTTTGCCGACCACCTGCCAGCCGGTCGAGGTGCAGGCGGCACCAGATCCGGTCGGCGCGCGCGGCGAAGCCGGGCTGGTGCGAGGTCACGACACCATGGTGCCGCATCGGACCGGGCGTGCGCCGCACGGCTCAGACGGAGGGCAGGAGTTCGGCGCCGCCGATGATCTTGCTCGAGCTCCCGAAGTCGGTCTGCTCCTTCGACCCACCACCCAGCAGGACGATCGAGTGCACCTCGGCCGGCAGGGTCGACGGCACGTCGAGGATCATCGTGATGTCGGTCTCGCCGCCGGGGATCGTCCCGATGATGATCGGGGACGCGTCGCCGACGGACCAGAAGCCGTGCGCCTTGCCGATCACGTCGCCCGCGGACAGGACGACCATGACGTCCCTCGATTCGTCGTCCGCGGTCTGCACGTCCAGGTGGTGCACCTTGATGACGAGCTGGCCGCTCAGGGACGAGATCGACACCGTGCCGCTCACCCCGCGCTCGATCGGGACGAAGGTGCCGTCCACGGGGAGCGCCCGACGCCACCACGGGTCGAGGGGTGATGCCGCACGTTCCGCACAGCGGTCGCCGTCGGCCGTGCTGCCGTCCGTCGTGCTGCCGTCCGTCGCGTCGGTGCACGTCGCGGTCGCACCGTCGGTCGGCGTTCCGGGGTCCCCGTCCTGAGCAGCACCGGTGACGGGCTCGTGGTCGGGCTCGGAGGACGGGACGCCACCCGGCAGGAGGGCGTTGCCCGGCGCGGACCCCGCGGAGGCGTCCGACCGGACCGTGCCCGGCTCGCTGAGCGGAACCGGTCCGCCGCTGCCATGGTCAGGCCGGTGGTCGGCGTGCCACCACAGCCCGACCCCACCGGCGACGACGACCGCCGCGGTGAGGGCCGAGACCACGACGAGCCGCCGACGCGGTGGCGTCGTGCGGCTCGGTCGCGGTGCGGACATGACCGGTCAGCGCTTCCGCTTCTCGCGCACGCGCATGTTGACGACGATCGGGGTGCCGTCGAAGCCCCAGACCTCGCGCAGGCGCCGCGTGATGAACCGGCGGTACTGCGGGTCGAGGAACCCGGTCGTGAAGAGCACGAACGTCGGCGGCTGGCTCGACGCCTGCGTCCCGAACAGGATGCGGGGCTGCTTGCCACCGCGGACGGGGTGCGGGTGCTCCTGCACGAGCTCGGCGATGAAGGCGTTGACCTTGCCGGTGGGGATGCGGGTGTCCCACGACTCGAGCGCGGTCTCGAGGGCCGGCACGAGCTTCTCGAGGTGCCGCCCGGTGCGTGCCGAGATGTTCACGCGGGGCGCCCAGGTGACGTGGGCGAGGTCCTGCTCGATCTCGCGCTCGAGGTAGCGGCGACGCTCGTCGTCCAGCAGGTCCCACTTGTTGTACGCGAGGACCAGCGCGCGGCCGGACTCGAGCACCAGGTCGATGATGCGGAGGTCCTGCACGGAGATCGGCTCGGTGACGTCGAGGACGACGACGGCGACCTCGGCCTTCTCGAGCGCGGCCGTGGTGCGGAGCGAGGCGTAGAAGTCGGCGCCCTGCTGCAGGTGCACGCGCTTCCGGATGCCGGCGGTGTCGACGAAGCGCCAGACCTTGCCGCCGAGCTCGATCTGCTCGTCGACCGGGTCACGCGTGGTGCCGGCGAGCTCGTTCACGACGACGCGCTCCTCGCCCGCGGCCTTGTTGAGCAGCGAGCTCTTGCCGACGTTCGGGCGGCCGAGGATCGCGACCCGGCGCGGGCCGCCGATCTCCTGCTTCGCGACGGCGGAGACGTCCGGGAGCGTCGCGATGATGAGGTCGAGCAGGTCGGCGACACCGCGGCCGTGCAGCGCCGACACCGGGTGCGGCTCGCCGAGGCCGAGGTTCCAGAGCGCGAACGCCTCCATGTCGCGGCGCTCGTCGTCCGACTTGTTCGCGACGACGATCACCGGCTTGTCGGTGCCACGGAGCATCTTCACGACGTGCTCGTCGGTCGCGGTGATGCCGACCGTGACGTCGACGACGAAGAGGACGGCGTCGGCCAGGTCGATCGCGACCTCGGCCTGCGCGGCCACCGAGGCGTTGATGCCCTTGGCGTCCGGCTCCCACCCGCCGGTGTCGACGAGGGTGAATCGTTTGTCGTTCCACTCCGCCTTGTAGCTGACGCGGTCACGCGTGACGCCGGGGACGTCCTGCACGACGGCCTCGCGCCGGCCGATGATGCGGTTCACGAGCGCGGACTTGCCGACGTTCGGGCGACCGACGATGGCGAGGACCGGCAGCGCCGGGAGGTACGCGACGCCGTCGACGCCGAGCTGACCGGCCTCGAGGAGCGCGACGTCCTCCTCGTCGAGCTCGTAGTCGTCCAGCCCGACGCGGAGCGCGTTCGTGCGCTGCTCCGCCTCCGACTCGTCGATGTCGGCGAGTCGCTCGCCGAGGGATGCGTCGTACTCGGGGAAGTCGTCGTCGCTGCGGTCGTCCTGCTGCGCCATGATGTGTTCCTTGCTGGCGGCCGGGAGGCCGCATGTCGTCGGTTCGCGTGCGGCCGGGTGGCCGGTGGGTCAGTTCCCGGCCGTGCGGGCCAGGTCGACCACCGCCTGCACGGTCTGGTCGAAGTCGAGGTCGGTGGAGTCGAGGGTCGTCACGCCCTCGGCGGCGTTCATGAAGTCGACGACCTTCGCGTCAGCCGCATCCCGCCGGGCGAGTGCAGCCGAGGTCTCGGCGGCCGACTGGGTCGTGACCTCCGCCGACCGACGTGCCATCCTAACGGATTCGTCTGCCGTCAGGAGGATCCGCACCTCGGCGTCCGGGGCGACCACGGTCGTGATGTCCCGACCCTCGGTGATGATGCCCTGCCCCTCGGCCTTCCGCATGACGTTCCGGAAGAGCTGCACGAGCTTCGCGCGGACGTCGGGGAGCTTCGCGATGTGCGCCACCGCGGCGGTGACCTCGGGCGTGCGGATCGCGTCGGTGACGTCCACACCGCCGACCGTGACCGACGCGACGTCGGGGTCCGTGCTGATGTCGTAGTCGAAGCCGTCCCAGCTCGCCAGCACCGCGGCGGCGTCGTCGAGGGCGACCCCCTGCTGGAGCAGGTACCAGGCGAAGGCGCGGTAGGCGGCACCGGTGTCCTGGTACCCGAAGCCGAGCGCGCGGGCCGCGGCGCGGGAGACGCTCGACTTCCCGCTGCCGGCGGGGCCGTCGACGGCGATGACGAACTTCGCGACGTAGGCACCGTCGGCGAGACCCGCGGGCATCGGGTCGCGCGTCAGGCCCGGTTCGCCGCCGGCCTGGCCGTCGAATCCACCGGCCGCGTCACCGCCGCCGAGCGGCCCCGGCTGGTCGGCGGGCGTCGGCAGCCCGGTGTCGGGGGCGTCGGGGCCGCCCGTCACGCCGGACTCGAGTCGTGTGTGGTCGTCGTTCACGCCCATGCTGCTGCGATCCTCCATCCGCGGCTCTCGAGGTCCTCGACGAGTCGCTGTTCGTGCTCAGGGACGACCGACACCTCGACGATGCCGATCTGCGCCCCGGGCGAGTGCTCAAGGCGCAGGTCCTCGAGGTTGATGCCGATCTCACCGATGGTGGTGAGCAGCTCGGCGATCTGGCCGGGTCGGTCGTCCACCAGGACGACGACCTGCGAGAACCGTGCGGTCGACCCGTGCTTGCCGGGCAGCCGCTCGACGCCGCGGTTGCCGGCGGCCATCGTCTCGGCGAGCGCCCGCGGCGATCCGGTGCCGGTCGGGTCGGCGAGCGCGTCGATCACCCGTGACAGCTCGTCACGCAGCTCGGTCAGCACCGGCCGGATGTGCCCGGCGTTGGCGCCGATGATCTGCACCCACAGACCGGGATCGCTCGCCGCGATGCGGGTGACGTCCCGCACGCCGCCGCCGGCGAGCCCGAGGGCCTCCCCCGGGGCGTCACGGAGGCGCGAGGCCATGAGGGTCGCGACGAGCTGCGGCGCGTGCGAGACCACCGCGACGGCCCGGTCGTGCGACTCCGGGTCCATCGGGACCACGGTCGCGCCGAGGTCGAGTGCCAGCGACTCGACGACCGCTGCGCGCTGGTGGGTGATGCCGTCGTGCCCGGCGACCACCCACGGCCGCCCGATGAAGAGGTCGGCACGGGCTGCGGTCGGCCCGCTGCGCTCACGGCCGGCCATCGGGTGCGACCCGATGTAGCGGGAGACGTCGGCGCCGACGGCCAGGAGGCGCTCGAGCGGCCCGGTCTTCACGCTCGCGACGTCGGTGACGACCGCGTCGGGCCAGGCGGCGAGTTCGCGCTCGACGACCGCGGCGGTGACGTCCGGCGGCACCGCCACGACGACGAGCTCCGGTGCGTCGCCCTCGGCCGGACGGCGTCCGGCGCCGTAGTCGACGGCGAGCGCCAGGGCGGCGGGCGAGACGTCGTCGAGGATGACCTCGACGCCCTTGTCACGCAGGCCGAGACCGATGGAGGCGCCGAGGAGCCCGGTGCCGACCACGCGCACCGGCCCGCGGAGACGACGGTCGGTCTCCGGAGCGGGCTCGGCGGGCTTGGTGTCGGTCACCCGGCAAGCCTACCGAGCACGCGTTCCGGAGACGGTGGCAGCGCCGCGGGCTGTGGAGAACACCCGCAGCGCACCGTCGTCAGTCGGCGGACTCGTCGCCCTCGGTGGCGGCTTCCTCGTCGGACGGCGTCACCGCACCGCGGGCGATCCCGAGGAGCTTGCCGAGCTCGACGGTGCTGAGCTCCCGCGTCTGCCCCGGCGCGAGCGACCCGAGCTGCAGCGGCCCGAAGGAGCGGCGCACGAGCTCGAGCACGGGGTGCCCGACGTGGTCGAACATCCGACGCACGATGCGGTTGCGGCCGGAGTGCAGCGTCACCTCGACGAGCGACTCGCCCCGCGAGGACTCGAGCAGCCGCACCTTGTCGGCCGCGATGGTGCCGTCCTCCAGCTCGACGCCCTCCAGCAGCAGCTGCACGGTCGACGGCGTCACGCTGCCCTCGACCTTCGCCACGTACGTCTTCGTCACGCCGAAGGACGGGTGCGCGAGGATGTGCGCGATCCCGCCGTCGTTCGTGAGCACGAGGAGGCCCGAGGTCTCCGCGTCGAGGCGACCGACGTTGAACAGCCGCTCCTCGTAGTCCTCGACGAAGCCGGACAGGTCGGGACGTCCGCGCTCGTCGAGCATCGTCGACACCACGCCGGTCGGCTTGTTGAGCACGACGTAGCGCTTCGAGGTGTCGGTCTGCACCGGCACGCCGTCCACCGCGACCTCGTCCTCGTCCGGGTCGACGCGGCGGCCGAGCGTGTCGGCGACCTCGCCGTTCACCGTCACGCGGCCCTCGGCGATCAGGTTCTCCGCGACGCGGCGGCTGGCCACGCCCGCAGCGGCGATCACCTTCTGCAGGCGCTCACCGCCTTCCTGGAGGTCCGGCTCGGCCCCGCCGGTCGCCGTCCCGTCCGCCCCGTCCGCCCCGTCCCAGTCCGGGATGATCGGGCGCTCGGGCGTGCCCTCGGCGGGACGGCCCTCGGCGTCGCGCTCCCCCGCCGGCTTCGGCGTGGTGCGCTGACGGTCAGGCAGGTTGCGTGGGCTCGTCGTGCCGCCGACGTAGCGCCGGCCGTTGTGCCAGACGCTGCTCGGCTGACCGTCCGGTCCGCGGCGGTCCTGGTCGCGGTCGTCGCGACGGTCACCCCCACGGGGCGCACCGGCACCCCGGTCGTCGCGCCCCCGGTGTCCACCGGCGCCGCGGTCGTCACGGCCGCGGTACCCACCGCGGTCGCCGCCCTCGTGGCGCACGAACCCGCCACGGGCGTCCGACGCCGGACCGCGGTCCTCGCGGCGGACGAAGCCCCCGCGGTCCTCGCGGTCGCGCCCGGCGCCACGGTCGTCCCGACCGCGGTACCCGCCACGGTCGACGCCGCCGCGGTGCCCGCCGGTGCCCGACCCGGCGCGGTCGTCGCGCCCGCGGTACCCACCGCCGGTCGACCCGCTCCGGTCGTCGCTGCCGCGCGCTGCGCCACGGTCGTCAGACCCGCGGTACCCACCGGTCGGACGGTCCTCACGACCGCGGTACCCACCGCCGGTCGACCCGCTGCGGTCGTCACGGCCGCGGTACGCACCACGGTCGTCGCCGCCGCGCGCTGCGCCGCGGTCGTCGGACCCGCGGTACCCGCCGGACGGACGCTCGTCACGCCCGCGGTAGCCGCCGGTGCTCGACCCGCCGCGCTCGTCGCGCCCGCGGTACCCACCGGTGCTCGACCCACCGCGCTCGTCACGCCCGCGGAAGCCGCCGGTGGACCGGTCGTCGTTCCCGCGGTACCCGCCGGACGGACGCTCGTCACGCCCACGGTACCCGCCGGTGCTCGACCCACCGCGCTCGTCGCGGCCCCGGTACCCACCGGTGCTCGACCCACCGCGCTCGTCGCGGCCCCGGTACCCACCGGTGCTCGACCCGCCACGGTCGTCCCGCCCGCGGTACCCACCACGGTCGTCGCCACTCCGCGCTGCGCCGCGGTCGTCGGACCCGCGGTACCCGCCGGACGGACGCTCGTCACGACCCCGGAACCCGCCGGTGCTCGACCCACCACGCTCGTCGCGCCCGCGGTACCCACCGGTGCTCGACCCACCACGCTCGTCGCGACCGCGGTACCCACCACGGTCGTCGCCGCCCCGGTACCCACCGCTGGCCGCGCCACCGCGCTCGTCCCGTCCGCGGTACCCGCCCCGGTCGCCACCGCCACCGGCACCCGCGCCACCGCGCTCGTCGCGTCCCCGGTACCCACCGGTGCTCGACCCGCCACGCTCGTCACGCCCGCGGTACCCGCCGCGGTCGTCGCCGCGGGCGCCGCCGGCACCGCGGTCGTCACGCCCGCGGTACCCGCCGGAGCCGGCCCCGTCGCGGCCGCGCGGCGCGTCGCCGCGGCGATCCGGGCCTCCCGGCCGACCGCCGCCACCCCCGCGCCGGTCGTCGTCTCGTCGTTCGCGGTCGTTGCGGTCAAACCCGGCCATCGGGGATCCCTTCCGTCTGCCCGAAGCCGCCGGCGCCGTCCTCGAGGAGGGGCGAGATGAGCGGCAGCTCGTCGAGCGAGTTGATGCCGAGCTGCTGGAGCAGCAGCCCGGAGGTCACGTAGTTGATCGCGCCGGTCTCGGAGTCCGTGAACGACTCCTCGATCAGGCCGCGCGCGACGAGGGTCCGGACGACCCCGTCGACGTTCACGGCCCGGATGGCGGCGATCTGCGATCGGGTGATCGGCTGCTTGTAGGCCACGACGGCCAGGGTCTCCAGCGCCGCCTGGGAAAGGCGGGCCGGGCGCTCGGCCTCGACGAACTGCTCCACGACGGTGTCGAGTTCGGGGCGGACGTAGAAGCGCCAGCCGCCGCCGACCTCGCGGAGCTCGAAGCCGCGGCGGACGGTGCCGGCGATCCCGTCGAAGTCCGCGACGAGGCGTCGGACGGCGCGCTCGACGTCGGGCACCGGTGCCCCGACCGCGGCGGCGAGCGCCACGAGCGACTGGGGCTGGTCGGCGATCATGAGGATCGCCTCGAGCTGCCGGTCGAGCGCTGCGGCGGCGTCCCCGGAGCCGGCCCCGACTCCGGAAGCCCGGAGCTCCTGCTCGACGGCCCGGGCGTCGTCGACCTCGTCCGCGCCTCCGGGCTCGGCGGAACCGCGGCTCGTGCGGTGCACGTCATCCGTCATAGTCGGCTCCCAGGTTGGCGAGGCTCTCGTCGGACCAGTGTTCGGCGGTCCAGCGGAGGGTGAGTTCCCCGAGCGGTTCGAGCTGCTCGAACGCGATCGAGGCGTTCCGGTACAACTCCAGGACCGCGAGGAAACGAGCCACCACGATACCCGTCTGGTCGACACCGGCGATCACCTCGCGGAACGTGACGTCGGGCGCGCCCTCCTCAGCACGGGTCCGGAGGATCGACACGACCACCGCGGCCTGCTCGCGGATGCTCACCGCCGGGGCGTGCAGGTGGTCGAGGCCGACGGTCGGGATCTCCCGCGGCGTGAACGCCAGGGTGGCGAGCGCGGCGAAGTCCTGGAGCGAGAGGGTCCAGACGAGTTCGGGGGTCCGGGCGCGGAACCGCTCCTCGAGTCGCACGCTCCGGACGTGCCGGCGGGACTCGGCACCCCAGCGGTCGCCGAACCAGTCGGCGGCCTGCTTGAACGCCCGGTACTGCAGCAGGCGGGCGAACAGCAGGTCGCGGGCCTCCAGGAGCGCGACGTCCTCGGCGTCGACGAGTTCGCCCTGCGGCAGCAGCCCGACGATCTTCAGGTCGAGCAGGGTGGCCGCGACGACGAGGAACTCGCTCGCCTCGTCGAGCTCCTCCGCCGACTCGGCCTGCCGCACGTAGGCGATGAACTCCCCCGTCACCGCGCCGAGCGCGACCTCGGTGATGTCGAGCTCGTGCTTGGTGATGAGCGAGAGCAGCAGGTCGAAGGGGCCGTCGAAGTTGCTGAGGCGGACCCGGAACCCGGGTGCGGTCGCCGGGACGGCGGCCGTCGCGTCGGCCGTCGACACCGCGGTGCCGGACGGGAGGCCCGTGGCCGGGTCCTCAGGCGACGGCGCCACGCTGGACGAGCTCTCGTGCCAGCGACCGGTAGGCGTGCGCCGCGGCGTGGTCCGGAGCCGTCTGCGTGATCGGACGCGCGGAGACGGTGGCGTCGGGGAACTTGATCGTGCGGCCGATGACGGTGTCGAGCACCCGGTCACCGAAGGTCTCGACGACGCGCTCCATGACCTCACGCGAGTGCAGCGTCCGCGAGTCGTACATCGTCGGGAGGATGCCGTCGAGGGTCAGCGCCGGGTTCAGCCGGTCGCGCACCTTGTCGATGGTCTCGATGAGCAGGGCGACACCGCGCAGGGCGAAGAACTCGCACTCGAGCGGGATGAGGACGCCGTGCGCCGCCGTGAGCGCGTTGACGGTGAGGAGACCCAGGGACGGCTGGCAGTCGATGAGGATGACGTCGTAGTCACCCGACACCTTCCGCAGCACGCTGGCCAGGATCTGCTCGCGGGCGACCTCGTTGACGAGGTGCACCTCGGCCGCGGACAGGTCGATGTTCGCCGGGATGACGTCGAGCAGGGGCACGTTCGTCGGCTGGATGACCTGGTTCGGGTCCTTCACGGCACCCATGAGCAGGTCGTAGACGGTCGGGATGTCGTGCGTCCGGACACCGAGGCCGGCGGACAGGGCGCCCTGCGGGTCGAAGTCGACGGCGAGGACCTTCCGCCCGTACTCGGCCAACGCGGCGCCGAGGTTGATCGCGGTCGTCGTCTTGCCGACCCCGCCCTTCTGGTTGCAGAGCGAGATGATGCGCGCCGGACCGTGGCCGTCGAGCTCCTCCGGCACGGGGAACTCCCGCACGGGCCGGCCGGTCGGACCGACACGGGGGGCGCTGGGCAGGCCGGTGTCGGGCGTCGTCGTCGGGTTCGTGCTCACCCGGCCATCGTACCGGCGGGCTCGGCCCCGGCCGGGCCGCACCGCCGCACCGATCGAGGCCGGGCCTCCTGTCCGGGCCCTGCTCCGGTCAGGCGGCGCGGAGCGCGACGCGCATGCTGTCGACGCGCTCGGCGATCACCGGGTCCTGCGACCACCGCTGCTGCAGGCGCCCGACCAGCTCGGTGACCTGCTCGCGGTCGAGCCCGGCGAGCAGGCCGAGGCCGACGGTGAGCTCGGGCCCGGCGAACCGGCCCAGCGGGTCCCCCGGCGAGAGTTCGACGCGGGCCACGGCGGGCTCGCCGTCGACCGACGCGGCGAACGCGGCGGCGACCTCCGGGTCCTCGGTGCACGGCGTCCAGGGCAGGTCCTGTCCGAGCGCCCACACGGCGGGGCGCCGGAGCACGTGCTCGGTGTCCGAGGTCGGGTCGAGCACGACCAGCTGGGTGTCCTCGCTCGCCGCCGCCATCGCGACCCGGCGCGACTCGACCGGGATCGGCCGGGCGGAGGGGTCCCAGGCGCGCATGGCCGCGACCGAGGTGAACGCGGGCATCACGGTCCGGCCGTCGGGGCCGGCCACCGTGACGATCGACAGCTCCTGCGTCTTGTCGACGAGTCGGCCGTCCGAGGTCTCGCCGAGGTCGCCGGCCTCGGCGACGAGCGGGATGAGGAGCCGGGCGGTCCGGAGCGCGTCGACCACGGCGACCGGCGACCCACCCTCGGGCAGCGCGCGGATCGCCGTCACCAGGGCGTCGTCAGCGAGGCCGTCGTCGTCCGCGAACGCCGTGTCGTGGGCGTCGAAGGTGCGTCCGGCCCACGGGTGCCCCGCCGAGTCGGCCGCTGCCGGGTCGGCGGGCGCCCGGGCCGGGCCCGGCGCGGCGGCGGCCGGGGC
>JASCOJ010000042.1 GCA_029959645.1 Microbacteriaceae bacterium PS02332
GGGGGGCGGCGGCCGGCCCCCCCCCCCCCCCCCCCCCCCCCCCCCCCGGGCCGCGTTCGTCAGGCGTGGACGGCTCGAGCGGTCCTGCCGACGATGACCGAACCGCGGAGCGAGACGGACTTGTCCTGGTCCGTCCGCTCCTCGATCTTCTCGATCAGGAGGTCGACGGCGGACCGCCCGACCTCCTCCTGCGGGGTCCGGAACGTGGTCAACCCGATGTAGGGGGAGGCGAGCGGCCCGTACCCGTCGTAGCCGGTCACCGAGTACCGCTCAGCCGGTCCTGCACCACGCGACCTGAGCGCCTCCAGGACGTCCATCGCGGCCGCGTCGTTCGGGCACATCACGGCGGTGACGCCGGCCGCGTCGAGGCGGTCGAACTCGGCGTCGAACCGCTCACCGACGTCGAGGTCCCGACGAGCCGGGAGGAGGACCGGCTCCCCACCGGACCGGCGCACCTCCTCGAGCATCGCCGTGCCGCGCTCGTGGTACCGGTGCGAGTACGTGTGGTCGACGAGTGCCACGGCGATGCGCTCGTGTCCGAGCGACCGCAGGTGCGCCGCCATGGCGGCGCCACCGGCGGTGTCGTCCGTGGAGACACTGCTGAGACCCGGTGCCGTCTCGCGCCGCCCGGCCACCACGACGGGGAGCCGGTCGAGGAACGGTGTGATGACGTCGGACGGGAGGCGCGCCGGCGCGATCACGAGGCCGTCGACCTGCAGGGAGAGCAGGTTGGTGATCTCGCGGACGGCGTCCTCGACCTCGAGGTCCCGCGCGTTGGTCGTCGTGACGATCCGGTAGTCGTGCCGTTCGGCTTCGGCCTGCATCGCGGCCTGCAGGTACGCGTAGTACGGCTTCCGCACGTCGCGGAGGACGACGCCGATCGTGCGGGTGCGGGCACGGACGAGGCTCCTGGCCATCGCGTTGGCGACGTAGCCGAGCTTCGTCGCGGCGGCTTCGATGCGTTCGCGGTTCTCCGCGCTCACCGACCCCTGCCCGAGCAGCGCACGGGACACCGCGGACTTCGAGACGCCTGCTTCGGCGGCGACGTCCAGGATCGTCGGTGTGTGTGTCCTGTTCATCGAGCCGGTTCCATTCCGTCGAGCCCTCGGTTGATCTGCACTATAGGACAGGTCGTCGTCGGTGCCGGAGGGTCACGGATGCCGTCCCTCGTCACCGGGTCACGAGTCCTCCGAGGAACTGCCGGAGGCGCTCCGCCGTGGAGAAGACGTGTCCCGTCATCCCGAGGTCCTCGGCGGTCTGGACGTTCACCGCGCGGTCGTCGACGAAGACCACGTCGGCCGGTCCCACGCCGAGCGCATCGAGCACCGCGGTGAAGATCGCGGGGTCGGGCTTGAGCACGCCGAGTTCCCCACTGGTGAAGACCTGCTCGAAGTACTGTCCGAGCATGCCGTTGCGGTAGTAGGACGAGAAGTCTGGGCCTGCGTTCGACAGCATCGCCATCCGGGTCCCACCGCGCCGGAGGTCGACGAGCACGTCGAGCACGTCCTGGTTCACCTCGAGCCAGCTCCGGAAATCGGTGGACCACAGGGCATGCAGACGGGCATCGGTCCAGTCCGCCGTCAGGTCCCGACCGATCGCCCGCCAGTAGTCCTCGACCGTCATCGTGGCCTGGTCGAGCGCCGGGCGATGGTGCCAGTACGACGCCCACAGCGCCTCCGGGGGAGCGGGAGCGACGAGACGCTCGAGCTCCGCACGCGCGTGCCGACTCGGGATCGACGAGATGACCTCGCCGTAGTCGAACACGACGACGCGTCCGGGGATGGTGATGCTCATCTGAACTCCTGGTTCTCGTTGCTGGCCGCGGGATGGCGAGTAGGTGAACAGCCGGGAAGGTTCCCGCTCTGCACGCCATCAAAATCCGCTGGTCTGGCCGGAAGTCCTCTCACCATAGCCGCGGCTCCCCGAATTCGGGCGCTTGTTGGCGCTCCTCGCGGCTGTTAACGTCCCCCTGCAAGACCGGGCACGTTCCCCGTTCACCACCCGACAGGAGCAGGAAATGACAGGAACCAGTCGGCGCCGCAGCGCCGGGATCATCGTCGGGGCAGCAGCCGCCCTGGCGTTGCTCGCCGGGTGCAGCACGCCCGGAGCAGCACCCTCCGGCAGCGCCACGGGCGAGGCGGACAGCGGTGCGGAGCTGACGATGTGGGCGCGCAACACGAGCAACAACCTGGCGCAGCAGATCGTCGACGCGTACAACAGCAGCCACGAGAACCACATCGACCTGACGATCGTCCCGAGCGACAGCTACCAGCAGAAGGTCGCCGCTGCCGCCGCGTCGAACACGCTCCCGGACCTGCTCGCCTCCGACGTCGTGAACTCACCGAACTACGTGCACCAGGGGCTCTTCCAGGACATCACCGACAAGGTCAAGTCGCTGTCCTTCTACGACGACCTGTCGCACGCGCACACCGACGCCGCGAGTTCGGGCGGGAAGATCTACGGCACGCCCTTCCTCGTCGACAGCTCGCTGGTGCTGTACAACAAGGACCTGTTCGAGAAGGCCGGTCTCGACCCCGAGCACGGACCGGCGAACTACGCCGAGATCCTCAGCGACGCCAAGGCGATCCGCAAGGCCGTCGGTGGGGACACCTACGGCTTCTACTTCGGCGGGAACTGCCCGGGCTGCAACGCCTACACGATGTTCGGCAACCTGGCCGCGGCCGGGGACGAGCCGTTCGAGCAGGGCGGCGCGAAGGCGAACATCGACACGAAGGCCATGAAGGCCACCCTCGACCTGTACCGGGACCTCTGGAAGTCCGGCGCGGTGCCGGAGAGTGCCGAGTCCGAGGACGGGACGAACTGGGTCACCGCCTTCAACGAGGGGAAGATCGGCATCCTGCCCCGCGGGTCCGCGGAGTTCGCGCTGCTCAAGGACGCCACCTTCGACTGGGGTGTCGCAGCCCTCCCGTCACCGGACGGCGACGCGACCTCCGCGTTCATCGGCGGTGACGTCGCGAGCATCAGCAAGACGTCGCAGCACGCGGCGGAGGGCTGGGACTTCCTCCAGTGGACGCTCACCGAGGCGAACCAGGTCGACGTCATCGCGAAGAACGGCAGCCTGCCGTCCCGCGTCGACTTCGCCGACAACGAGTACAGCAAGCAGTCGCCGCAGGCCGTGCAGGCGATCAAGGGCGAGGCGACGGGCTACACGCCGTCGACCCGGGGCTACGGCAACGCGATCAACAACAGCAACGGTCCGTGGCTGGCGATGATCCGCGACTACGTGTTCAACGGCAACGACGGCGCCATCCGCGAGGGCGAGAAGAAGATCCAAGCCGCCATCGACGCGGCGCAGTGACACGCGGTCGGGCGCTGGCCCCCGTCGGACGGGACCAGCCAGCGTCCGATCCACTGCCCGACCCGACGCGTCCACCCCAGACGAACACCGGCACGAGGAACACCGCGATGACAACAACCCGCTACGGCGTCTTCCTGCGCCCCGACCCGGCGACGTGCTGGGCCGTCAGCCAGCTCACGCTCGCCCTGCGCCAGCAGTACGGCATGGTGGCCGGCGCGGTCTTCCCCCCGCACGCGACCCTGATCGGCAACTACCACCCGGACGTCCCCGAGGACGCCGTCATCGCGCTGCTCGACGAGGTCTTCGCCGGCACGTCGGTGTTCCCCGTGTACAACCACGGCATCGACGGTGCGCGGTTCGACCTCGACCGTGATGCTGACGGTCGGCGGCAGAACGGCGACCTCGCCCGCGTTGCCGGAGCGGTCCGCGACGCGCTCGCTCCGTCGCACCGGGACCACGAGGACCACCTCGCTCCGAACATCGCGGACTACCGGTTCCAGGCGCACCTCAGTCTCGGGAGCTTCGACCTCCAACTCCGCGAGGACCTGGTCGAGGAAGCGAGTGCGTTCCTCCGCGGGGTCCCCGTGACGGCCCCGCAGTCGTTCCCGGCGCGCTGGTACAGCCTCTTCCGGTTCGAGGCCGAGTGGTCCGGGCCCTGGTGGGAGCAGATGACGTGGCAGCACGTCACGTCGTGGGAGGCCCGGGCATGACCGCGACGACCGTGCGGCCCGTTCGCCGTCCACGGGCCTGGTCGTGGGCGGGCCCCCTCTTCGTCGCCCCGTTGGCGATCATCGTGCTGGTGCTGTTCCTGGTGCCCCTCGCGATCCTGCTCTTCATGTCCACGCAGGACTGGCCGCTCCTCGGCAGCCCCGAACCCGACGGCATCGCCAACTTCGCCGCCATCCCGGGGAACAGCCTGTTCACCGGGGCGATCGCCTTCACGCTCCTCTACACGCTGCTGGCGACCGTCGTCATCTTCGGGGTCTCGTTCGTGTTGGTCGCCATCTCGAACGCGCCGCGGCGAGGATCGAAGTTCTACCGGACCGCCTTCTTCCTGCCGTACGTCGTCGGCACCGCCTCCGCGGCCTTGATCTGGCTGGCGGCCGTCAACAACCAGAACGGCGTGGCGAATGCGATCCTCGAGGGACTGCACCTGACCGATGGGCCGTGGGGCTTCCTCGACACCCCGGGCAAGGCGCTGTTCACGACGCTGACCCTCGTCGTCTGGAAGTTCATCGGCTTCCAGGTGATCGTCCTGCTCGTCGGACTGCAGGCGGTGCCGGAGGAGCTGTACGAAGCCGCGCGCATGGACGGCGCAGGGACCTGGCACCGCCTGCGCTACATCACCTTCCCGTTCCTCCGGCCCACGCTCGGGCTCCTGCTCATCCTGTCGATCACCGGGTCACTGCTCGCCTTCGACCAGTTCCAGGTCCTCACCAAGGGCGGCCCCGACAACTCGACCGTCACGCTGGTGATGGCGATCTACAACACCGCGTTCCGTCAGCTGAACCTGGGGCAGGCGGCGGCACTGTCCGTCGTGCTGCTCGTCGCACTCGTGCTGCTCAACGGGTTGCAGCTGCTGGTCCTGCGTCGAGGAGAAGACCGATGAGCTCCATCACTCGAGACGTCCGCCGTCGCCGTCCTCGTGCCGGCCGTGTCGTGTCGACCACCGGGTACCACCTCTTCAGCGGCATCGTCGCGACGGTCTTCCTCATCCCGATCCTCTGGGCCACGGTGCGGTCGTTCCAGGCGACCCCCGGACCGGGCGAGCACCTGCCTGCGTGGGTGCCGTCGTCGTGGTCGCTCGACAACTACGCCGCGTTGAACAGCTTCGGGGGCGGCACGCTCGTGTACTTCTGGAACAGCCTCTCGGTGGCGGTGATCGTCGTCGTCGGGACGCTGGTGATCACCGTGCTCGCCGGGTACGGCTTCGCCCGCTACCGGTTCCCGGGGAAGAACCTGCTCTTCGGGTCCACGCTGCTGGTCCTGATGGTGCCCTACGCGACCATCCTCATCCCGCTGTTCCTCGTGGTGAGTCAGCTGCACCTGACGAACACGATCATCGGTCTCGCGCTCGTGCAGATCATGTTCCACCTGCCGTTCGGGGTGTTCCTCATGCGGAACAGCTTCGAGAGCATCCCGAAGGAGATCGAGGAGGCAGCGTACGTGGACGGCTGTGGTCCCTTCACCGCGTTCCGCGTGATCGCCCTCCCGCTCGTCACGCCCGGCATCGTCACCGTCGCCCTCTTCGGGTTCATCGCGTCGTGGAACGAGTTCCTGTCGCCCCTCGTCTTCCTCAGCGGGCAGAACTCGTACACGTTGCCCGTCATGCTCGCCAACCTCAGCAGCGGGCAGTACGGCGAGGTCGACTACGGCGTCCTGCAGGCCGGAGTCGTGATCACGACGGTGCCGGTGCTCCTGCTCTACCTGTTCCTCCAGCGGTTCTACGTCGCCGGGCTCGTCAACGGCGCGCTCCGAGGCTGACCGCCCCACCCAACGCAGAAAGGTCGACCGCAATGCGCACCACCCGATACGGCATCTTCCTCCGACCGGACCCGGAGACGTGCTGGGCCATCACCCAGATCACGCTCGCGCTCCGTCAGCAGTACGGCTTCGTCGCGGCCGCTGCCTTCGCGCCGCACGCGACCCTGATCGGGAACCTGCAGTCCGCCGTCGAGGAGGGTGAGCTCATCACGATCCTCGACGACGTCTTCGCCGGCGTGGGCGTGATGCCGGTGTACAACCACGGGGTCACGCGGACCTCCAAGGGGACGTTCGAGTACGACATCGACCGCGACGCATCCGGCACCGCCCCGAACTGGCCGCTCCGGCGCGCGGCGGCCGCGGTCAAGGAGGCCCTGCTGCCGATCCACGTGCCGCACCAGGACACCATGGCGCCGAACGTGCAGGACTACGAGTTCGCCGGGCACCTCGGGCTCGCCAGCTTCGAACTCGCCCTCGACGACCGTCTGTCCGACGAGGTCGGGGAGTTCATCGCAGGGTTGCCGATCACCGCGCCGACGTCGTTCGTCGCCCGGTGGTTCACGCTCTTCCGGTTCGAGGCCGACTGGGACGGGCACTGGTGGGAGGACATGCCCTGGCAGCACGTCAAGTCCTGGAACGTGGACTGAGTCCCGGCGGTCCTGCCGGAGACGGTTCCTGTCGACTCCAGCACCGGAACGAGGGAGACCTCACAGCGATGCGCGCCAGGATCAGGGTCCTCTGACCGACGAAGGACCAGCGCATGCAGCTCCACGACGACGACGTCCCGGGCGACCAGACGCCCGTGCAACGGTTCGAGTTCGGGAAGAGCCTGGTCATCGGCGTCGTCGTGGTGGTGCTCGGCGGCATACTCACGGTGGTGGGGATCGCCCAGCACCAGAACCCGACGGTGCCCGCCTTCGCGTGCATCGCCGGTGTGTTGATCCTCGGCTTCGACCTGAGCACCCGCCGAGCACGACGTCGTCAACAGGGCAGGTGACGGCCGTGGAGGCCCGTGATCGGCTCGGACGGACCCGCGACGGCTTCGACCTCGCGGTCCCGTCCGACATCGACGTCCGCGCCACGATCCGCGCCGCCGTCGCGCAGACACCGCAGTTCCGCGTCGAGCAGGACGACCCGGAGCAGATGGTGCTGCGCCGACGCATCAACTGGGCGGCGTGGGGCGAGACCGTGCAGCTCACCTGGTACCCGGTGTCCGGCGGCGTGCACGTCGACGTCCTGGTCCGCCCGGTCCTCCAGACCACACTGCACGACTGGGGGCAGGGCAGGCGGGACGTGACGGCGATCCACCAGGCCCTGACCGCCGTGACCGGAGGATGACCTCCCGCTAGAGCCGCTCGTCCACCAGCGCCACGAACCGGCTCCCGATGCCCTCGACCTCGCGCCGGGTGAGCCCTGCGGTCGGCTCCGGCGCCTGGTACGGCGCGTGGTAGTCGCACATCAGGTAGTCCCAGTCGGGCCACCACTTCTTCGGGCGGGCCTCCTCGGCGTACGCGCAGACGACGCACTCGAGGCGCACCCAGACCTTCTTGCCCGTCCGGTTCGCCCGGGACTGCACGAGCCAGGCGGGCGGGTCCTGCTCGATGGCGTCGAGTTCGGCCTCGCTGAGGCGGGACGGGATCCCGTGGTGGGTCGCCATCTCCAGGGGGATGTCGAGCCGGATGGCGGCCTCGCGTCGGGAGAGCATCCGACCAGCGTAGGTCGTGTCGCCCCGCACCGCGGGGAGCGCGGGGCCGGAGCCCCGCGCCGCCGTCAGGCGATCGTCGCCCCGCCGTCGACGAGGAGCTCGCTCCCGGTCATCCCGGAGCTCTGGTCGGAGACCAGGAACAGGACCGCGGATGCGACCTCGTCGGGGCGGAGGAGCCTCCCGAACGGCAAGCCCGACGCGATCTGCGCCAGGAGCGCGTCCGGGGCGTCCGGCGCCAGCCCGGCGAGGCCGGGCGTCTCGGTCGGGCCGGGCACCACGGTGTTGATGCGGATGCCGCGCGGCGCGAGCTCGGCGGCCCAGGTGCGGGTCAACGTCGCGATCGCGGCCTTCGACGCCCCGTACAGCCCGAAGGCCTCCTCGGTGCCGGAGGCGGCGGTGGACCCGGTGACGACGACGGCCGCGCCGTCGTTGAGGTGGGGGAGTGCGCCCTGCACGGTGAGGACGGTCCCGCGCACGTTGGTGCCGAAGCCCGTCTCGATGTCCTCCGGGGTGACGTCGGCGAGGGGCTTGAACTCGCCACCACCGGCGTTGACGTGCACGGCGTCGAGGCCGGTCCCACGGGCGGCGACGACGTCGAAGAGCGACGTCAGGTCGTCCGGGACGGAGGCGTCGGCACGGACGACCGTGACCGCGTCGCCGAACTCGGCGGCGACCGCGTCGAGCTGTGCCTGTCGCCGGCCGGTCACGACCACGTGCGCTCCCTCGGCGACGAAGCGGCGGACGACCGCCAGGCCGATGCCCGAAGTCCCCCCGGTCACGAGTGCCGTCTTGTCCTGCAGTTGACCGCTCATGTCGGTCCTCCTTTTCCAGTTGTTGACTGCTTGGTCCAGAACGGTAGGGCATGATGGACCGAACGGTCAAGAACTCAGGAGATGCCGATGCCCCGACCCCGTACGTTCGACGAAGCGACCGTCGTCGCGAACGCCCGTCAGGCCTTCGCGGACACCGGATTCGCCGGGACCTCACTCGACGCCCTGCTCGAGGCGACCGGACTGGCACGGCAGAGCCTGTACAACGCGTTCGGCGGCAAGAAGGAGCTCTTCATGCGGGCGTTCCTCAGCGACACCGCGGAGGCGGTGGAGGCCGTCGAGGCGGTGCGGCACGGCTCCGACCACCCGATCACCCGCATGCGCGCCCAGCTCGTCAAGGTCGCCGTCGCGAGCGGTGCCGCCCAGGCCCCGCCCTCGCTCCTCACCCGCGCCGTCGTCGAGCTCGCCGCCCACGACCAGCAGGTCGCCTCCACGGTGACCGCGGCGTTCAGTGCGATGCGGGAGCACTACGCGGCCTGCATCGCCGACGCGCAGACGGCGGGGGAGATCGACACCGCGGCGGACGCCGACTCGCTCGGCGCCTACTTCTGCGCGGTCATCGAGGGGATGGGCATGCTCGGGGCGTCCGGTGCGACCCGGGCGACGCTGCTCGACATCGGGCTGACGAGCCTCGCCGCCGTGCCGGTCACCGACCTCGGCCGCGAGCACCTCGGCACGGACGACGGGGCGTGGTCCTGAGCGGGGCCGTGTCGGACGCTCCGCACGGCACCACGTAACGAGGTCTCATTCCGTCCGAAACCAATGCGTAACACCGGCTCCGCAGACTGGAACAGCTCCATCGATCGTCTCCCGGTCGCTGCACCACCTGCCGCACCCCCCGTGGACAACCTCCCCAGGAGCCTCATGTCACCGATCACCGTCGCATCCGTCTCGGCGAACTTCACCCGCGACCTCGAGCAGAACTACGCGCTCATCGAGCAGACGCTCACCGACGCCCGTGCACAGGGCGTGCAGTTCGTGGCGTTCCCGGAGGCCGCGATCGGCGGGTACCTGTCGTCCCTCGGCAACCATGGCGACACGGTGGCGACGACGAAGCGCTCCTTGCCACCGGCGATCCGCATCGACGGTCCCGAGATACGCCGCGTGCAGGAACTCGCCGGCGACATGCTCGTCGCGATCGGGTTCTGCGAGCTCGACGACGACGGCGAGACGCGGTACAACGCGGCCGTCTGCCTCGACGGCGGCCAGGTGTACGGGTCGTACCGGAAGGTGCACCAACCGCTCGGCGAGCACATGTCGTACGCGGCGGGGGACACGTACGCGGCGTTCGACACCCCGCTCGCCCGGGTGGGCCTCCAGATCTGTTACGACAAGGCGTTCCCGGAGGCCGCGCGCATGCTGGCGCTCGACGGGGCCGAGATCATCGTGAGCATGTCCGCGTGGCCGGCGGCGCGGACGGCGACCGCGGAGGACCTCCAGGAGGACCGCTGGACCTACCGGCACAACACCTTCGACGTCGCCCGCGCGCTCGACAACCAGGTCTTCTGGATGGCGTCGAACCAGTGCGGGACCTTCGGCTCGCTCCGGTACGTGGGCAACGCCAAGGTCGTCGACCCGGGCGGCAACGTGCTCGCGAACACGTTCCTCGAGGCCGGACTCGCGGTCGCGGAGATCGACATCGAGAGCACCTTCCGCGGCATGCGTGGCGGGATGTTCCACCTGCGGGACCGACGCCCCGACGTCTACGGACCGGTCAGCGAGTCGGGTACGGCTGTCGTCGACGGGTGGCGGGAGCTCGCCCATGCCTGAGATGCAGTTCGCCGTCCGGTGGCCGGACGGGTCCGAAGCCTCCTACTACTCGCCGAGCCTCGTCATGCACGACTTCCTCGACGTCGGGACGGACTACCCGGTCGCGGAGTTCGTGCGCCGGGCGACCGAGGCACTCGACATCGCGAGCGCCCGGGTGCAGGCGAAGTACGGCTTCGCCTGCACGTCGGCGATGCACACGCAGCAGCAGATCGCGGCCGCGGCGGCCGGCCAGTCCAGCGGCACGGTCCACGTCGTCGGACTCGAACCGCCCCTGGAGCGCAAAGCGCCGCCGTTGGAGCACCGAGCGCCCCCGCTGGCCAGCGCAGCCCCGCCGTCGCAGGGGGCGACCCTGTGATCCCGACCACCGTCCGGGACGGCGACCACTTCGACGCGGTCGTCGTCGGCGGCGGACAGGCCGGCCTCTCGGTCAGCCACGGTCTCGTCGCGTCCGGCGTGCACCACGTCGTCCTCGAGCGCGAGACGGTCGCCCACGAGTGGCACGACGGACGGTGGGACGCGTTCACCCTCGTCACGCCGAACTGGCACTGCCGGCTCCCCGGGTACCCGTACGACGGCGACGACCCGGACGGGTTCATGACCCGGGACGAGGTGCACGCCTGGGTCCGCCGCTACGCGGACACCTTCGACGCCCCGGTGGCAGAGGGGGTGGGCGTCGAGCTCGTGGAGCGCCTGCCGGACGGGCGCTTCGCCCTCACGACCTCCGCAGGCCGGATCACCGCGGACAGCGTGACGGCCGCAACCGGCGGGTACCACCTGCCCGTGGTCCCGCGGTGGGCCGCCGAGGTCCCGGCCCGGGTGCGCCAGGTGCACTCACACGAGTACCGGAACGCCGCGGCCCTGCCGCCGGGGCCGGTCCTCGTGGTCGGCACAGGACAGTCCGGGACGCAGATCGCCGAGGACCTGCTGCTCGAGGGCCGGCAGGTGCACCTCGCGCTCGGCCGGGCCCCGCGGGTCGCGCGGTGGTACCGGGGCCGGGACTGCATGACCTGGCTCGCCGAGATGGGGGTCTACGACGTCGCCGTCGCGACCCGTGGGCTCGCCAAGCGCGAGTCCACCAACCACTACGTCACCGGTCGCGACGGTGGTCGGGACGTCGACCTCCGCGCCTTCGCGCTGCAGGGGATGCGCCTGCATGGACGCGCCACCGGCATCGAGGACGGCGTGGTGCGGTTCGACGACAGCGTGGCCGCGGTCCTCGACCACGCCGACTCCGTCGCCGAGTCGATCAAGGACGACATCGACGCGTACATCGCGCGCGAGGGGATCGACGCCCCGCCGGAACCGCGGTACGACCCGGTCTGGAGGCCCGACCCTGGTCCGTCGGCCGTCCCACTCGACGAGGTGGCCACCATCGTGTGGGCGATCGGGTTCCGCGCCGACTGGTCCTGGCTCGGGGCGCTCGACGTCCTCGACCCGGAGGGGCTCCCGCTCCACGACCGCGGGGAGACGAGCGAGCCCGGGTTCCGCTTCGTCGGCCTGCCGTGGATGCACACGTGGGGATCCGGACGGTTCCACGCGATCGCCCGGGACGCGGAGCACACCGCGGACCGCATCGCCGAGACCCTCGCACCGCAGCGGGTCATGTGACCACGCCGCACCAGGTCGTACGCTGACCGACGTGACCGACGTGACGATGGCCGCGATCGCCGCCCACTTCGGGCGGGACGTGCGCCGGACGCTCGCGAAGCTCCCCGGCATCATCGACCAGGGCCGGGAGCGTGGTGTCGACCTGCTCGTCCTCCCGGACGCCACCATCGGTGGGTACCTCCTCGACCTGCACCACCCGGCGTCGGCGGCGGACGGCATCCCGGACGCGATCGACCTCGACGGTCCGGAGGTGCGGGCAGTCTGCGCGATGGCCGGGGACATGACGGTCGCGTTCGGCATCTCCGAGCGCGCCGTCGTCGACGGGGTGGCGGTCCGGTACAACACTGCGGTCTGCGTCTCGGGCGACGGGGTGCTGGGCACGCACCGGAAGGTGCACCTGCCGCTCGGTGAGTCCGAGGCGTACCGGCCGGGGGACTCCTTCTGGGCGTTCGACACCCCGGTCGGTCGGCTCGGGATGCTCATCGACTTCGACAAGACCTTCCCGGAGGCGGCACGGACGCTCGCGCTCGACGGCGCCGAGGTCCTCGCGTGCCTCAGCGCCTGGCCGGCGAGCGTGACCGACCGCTCGGACCGCATCCGCGCCGACCGCCAGGCGCACCTGTTCGACCTCTACGACTGCGCCCGCGCCGCCGAGAACCAGGTGTTCCTGGTGTCGTCGAACCAGACGGGGGTGCTCGGCGACCTGCGGTTCCTCGGGCAGGCGAAGGTCGTCGACCCGGGCGGGGAGATCATCGCCAAGACCTGGGCGAAGGGCGGCATGGCCGTCGCCCGGGTCGACGTGCACGCTGCCGTCACGCGCGCTCGTCGCTCGCTGGACCACGCGACACAGCGGGTCCCGGCCGCGTACCGCCTCGACTGACGTCCAGGCAAGGCCAGGCGCCGGTAACGAGAACGTCATCGACGAAACGCATCGTTGTTCCAGGTGAAACCAGTCCGAAACGGCTCCCGACGGAGACTGTGACGACCGGCGAGGACCCGCTCCGCCGGCCCGTCCGACGCTGAGCCAAGGAGCACCCGATGACCGATGCAACCGACGCCGAGACCCCCGACTACGACACGCTGGTCGCCGAGAACGCCGAGAAGTCCCGGAACGAGATCGCGCACCCCTCCCTGCCGAAGGGGAGCAACATCTACGGCTCGACGAAGGTGTTCCCCGACTACCAGGCGACGCCGGACCAGTACTACTTCCAGCTCGTGCACGGCATCGCCCACGAGTCGTCCGTCTCGTTCGTCGCGGTGCTGCAGGCCACGCGGGCGCTCCGCAAGGGGTTCACGAGCGTCCTGTACTTCTACGGCCCCGGCGCGATGAACTGCATCGCGAACCGCGGCTTCCCGACCACCGGAGCCGACGGCTTCCCGGGCGAGAACAACATCAACAACGCGCTCGAGACGTTCATCGCCGAGGGTGGCACCGTCTTCTGCTGCCGTTTCGGCCTCGCGCTGCACGGCAACCGTGAAGAGGACCTCATCGCCGGCGTGACGCCGTGCCACCCGCTCGACGTCCAGGACGCCGTCATCCACTACGCCCGCAAGGGCGCGATCATCAACAGCACCTACATGGTCTGACCGTGACCATCACGAACAACGGGGTCGGCACCCGGTCGGGAGGCCCGGCCCCCGTCGAGCGTCCGGGTCGGGTCCCCGAGCGGGTCACCGACGCCGCGGCCGCGAACCGGGTCAGCCACCGGGTCGCGGTCTCGCTCCTCGGGGTGCGCGTCGCCGCGCCGGTGCACCGCGAGGGCGGTGCCGGCCCGTCGGACGACGGCCACGTCCTGTTCGAGGGGCTGCAGGCGGCCCTGCCGGTGAACGGCACCAGCCCGTACACGGTCGCGGACGGTCGGTTGATGCTCGACGGCGCCGACCTCGGCCTCGACGTCGAGCCGGTCAACCGGCCCCGCTTCTACGACCTCCGGACCGCGGACGGCACCCGCTACGAGGAGATCGCCCGACTGCACGGCGCGAAGGTCCTCGCGACGACGGTCGTCCAGACGTGCATGCGGTACGACGAGGCGGAGCGGTGCCGGTTCTGCTCGATCGAGGAGTCCCTCCGCGCCGGCAACACGATCGCGGTGAAGACGCCGGCGATGCTCGCGGAGGTCGCCGAGGCCGCCGTCCGCCTCGACGGCGTCGAGCAGATGGTGATGACGACCGGGACGTCGAAGGGCCGCGACCGCGGTGCGACCCACCTCGCGCGCTGCGTCCGGGCGATCAAGGCCCGCGTCCCCGAGCTCGGCATCCAGGTGCAGTGCGAACCGCCGGCCGACCTGTCGACGATCAGCGACCTGTACGAGGCCGGCGCCCGCAGCATCGGCATCCACGTCGAGTCGATGGACGACGACGTCCGGCGTCGTTGGACCCCCGGCAAGGCGCGAGTGCCGCTCGACGAGTACCGGGCGGCCTGGCGCGAGGCCGTGCGCGTCTTCGGCTGGAACCAGGTCTCCACGTACCTGATCGTCGGGATGGGCGAGGACCCGGACCAGCTGGTCGCGTCCGCCGCCGAGCTGATCGCCATGGGCGTCTACCCGTTCGTCGTCCCGTTCCGGCCGATCCGCGGCACCCTCGCGGTCGACGTCGACGGTGCGACCACCCCGGACCGCGAGGTCATGCACGACGTCACCCGCCGGGTCTCCGACCTGCTCCTGGCCGCCGGGATGCGCGGCGCCGACCAGGCCGCGGGCTGCGCAGCCTGCGGCGCCTGCTCGGTCCTCAGCACGACGGGGGCGTGACGTGACCGTCCTCGAGGTCCCGGCGCTCATGGGCCCGGCACCGTCGGTCGCCCGGACGGCTGCCTTCGAGGTGGGCGTCGCGGACGCGCGTGCCGTCGACGAGTACCGCCGGCTCCGTCTGAGCGCGTTCGTCGAGGAACAGGGGCTCTTCGACCGGACGGACTCGGACGACCTCGACGACGACGCCCGGACCGTCGTGCTCGTCGCCCGCGCGACCGACGGCAGCGGCACCGTCCTCGGTGGCGTCCGCATCAGCCCCGCGACCGTGCGGGACATCGGGTGGTGGACCGGCAGCCGACTCGTCGTCGCCCCGGCGGCGCGGAACGCGACCGGCATCGGGTCGGCGCTCGTCCGTGCGGCCTGTGCCCTCGCCGAGGAGCGCGGCGTCCTCCGGTTCGACGCCGTCGTGCAGGAGCACGCGGCCGTCCTGTTCCGTCGGCTCGGGTGGCAGGTCACCGGCCGGACCACGATCAGCGACGTGCCGCACCTGCGCATGCGCTGGCCCGTCGACCGGTACCAGCGACTCGTCGACGTCACGAAGGCCCACCTCGCCGAGCTGTTCGGCGCGGACCTGCCGGGAGGCCCGGGCTGGGTCGGCGACGACGGCGCGCCCGTCCCCGGCACCGACGTCGTCGCCGCGTGCGACGCGATCCTGCCGAGCATGGTGGAGCGCGACCCAGAGTGGGCCGGGTGGTGCGGCGTGCTCGTCAACGTCAACGACCTGACCGCCATGGGCGCCACGCCCACGGCGCTCCTCGACGCCGTCGCCGGACGCGACGCCTCCTTCGTCGCGCGGGTCGTCAGCGGACTCCGCCGTGCTGCCGACGCCTGGGGCGTGCCGGTCATCGGCGGCCACACGCAGGTCGGGGTGCTGGCGGCACTGTCGGTCACGGCGCTCGGCCGCACCGCGGACCCGGTGCCCGGCGGGGGCGGCCGCACCGGCCAACGCCTGTCGCTCACGGCGGACCTCACCGGCGGGTGGCGGACCGGCCACCGCGGCGCGCAGTGGAACAGCACCGAGGGACGTGACCGCGCCGCACTGCAGGACCTCGCCGGCACCGTCGGTCGGGCACGACCGGCAGCGGCGAAGGACGTCAGCATGGCGGGGATCGTCGGCACGGCCGGGATGCTCGCCGAGGCCTCCGGCTGCGGGGTCGTGCTCGACGTCGCGGACGTCCCCACGCCCCGGCTCGCGGCGACCGCCGACTGGCTCGGGTGCTTCCCGGGCTTCGCGATGCTCACCGCCGACGACGCCGGAGCCGGGCGCATGGCGTCGCCCGCTGCGGTCACGGCCGAGTGCGGCGACCTGACCGCGGAGCAGGGCGTGCGCCTCCGCTGGCCGGACGGCGAGCAGACCACCGTCGTCCGCGGCACGGTCACCGGCCTCGGCCCGGCGACGCCGACCGACGTCGGCTGACGGAGGCCCTCCCGTGCGGATCGCGCTCCTCACCTACTCGACGAAGCCCCGCGGCGGCGTCGTGCACACGCTCGCACTCGCCGAGGCACTCGTCGACCTCGGGCACGACGTCACCGTGGGCACCCTCGGGCGGGGCGGTGACCAGGTGTTCTTCCGCGCGGTCGACCCGCGGGTGCGCCTCCAGGTCGTGCCGTTCCCCGACCTGCCCGGGCCGGAGACCGTCGGTGACCGCATCGTCCGCTCGATCGGCGCACTCCGGGACGGTCTCGACCTCACCGGCTTCGACGTCGTGCACGCGCAGGACTGCATCTCGTCGAACGCGTGCGAGGGCGCGATCCGCACCGTCCACCACCTCGACACGTTCAGCACCGCCCAGCTCGTGGCGTGCCACGACCGCGCGGTCCGGGAACCGGCATCCCTCGTCTGTGTGTCCGAGTCCGTCGCCCGCGAGGTGCTCGACGCGTACGGGCGTCCCGCGACGGTGATCCCGAACGGCGTCGATGCCGCCCGGTTCGCCGCGGCCGCCGGGGACGACGACGCAGCGGTCGCCGCCCGTGCCCGGTGGACCGACCGCCTCGGTCGGTACGTGCTCGCGGTCGGCGGCATCGAGCCCCGCAAGGGCACCGTCGACCTGCTCCGCGCCTACGACCTCGTCCGTTCCCGGGGACGCGACGACGTCGCGCTCGTCCTCGCCGGCGGCGAGACCCTGTTCGACTACAAGCCGTACCGCGCGGAGTTCGACGCGGTGGTCGCGGACCGGGGGATCCCGGTGACGGAACTCGGCGTCGTCGACGACCCGAGCCTCCCGGCCCTCGTCGCCGCGGCGGCGGCCTTCTCCTTCGTCTCGACCAAGGAGGGGTTCGGCCTGGCCGCCCTCGAGGCGCTCGCCGCCGGGGTGCCGGTCGTCGCACGGGACCTGCCCGTCCTCCGCGAGGTGTTCGGCGACACGGTCCGGTACGCCGCCGACGTCGACGGGATCGCCGGTGCGCTCGACGCGGCGCTCGACGACCCGGGCACCGTCCGTGCGGGCCGCGCACTCGCCGCCTCGTACTCGTGGCCGGCAGCCGCGGCCGCCCACGTGGCCCTCTACGACGCGCTGCTCGAACGCTCCGGAGGGGCACCCGTCGGCCGCGTCCGCAGCGCGCCCCTGCCCATCTGATGCGGACGACGATCTCCCGGGCCTTCACCGAGCTGGCCGACCGCGACCCGGACCGGCTCGCCGTGGACGACGGCACCATCCGACTCACCCGCGGGGCGCTCGAAGTCCGGACGAACCGGTCCGCCCGGGCCCTCCTGGAGGCCGGGGTCACCCGGAACGCGTTCGTCACCGTCATCGGGGCCAACACGGTCGACACCGTCGTGGCGACCGTCGCCGCGTGGAAGGCGGGAGCGGTCCCGCAACCCCTGTCGCCCCGGCTGCCCGCGCGGGACCGGGACGCGGTGCTCGCGCTCGTGGCACCGGCCGTCGTGGTCGCGCCGACGGCGGTCCCGGACCGGCCCTGGCTCCTGCTGGCCGGCTGCGGCGACGGGGACGGTGACGCCTCCGTCCTGCCCGACGCCGCCGCGGACGCGTGGAAGGCGCCCACGTCGAGCGGCAGCACCGGCACCCCCAAGGTCGTGGTCGCGACCGCGTCGGCGCACGTCGACCCCGACGCGCCGGTGGCACCGTTCATCCCGCAGGGGGCACGCCAGCTCGTGGCGGGACCGCTGCACCACGCGGCCCCCTTCATCTACGCGATGCGCGGCCTGATGACCGGGCACGAGCTCGTCCTGGCACCGCGGTTCGACGCCGCCGACTGGGTGGCGACCGTCCGACGGCGCCGGGTCACCTGGGGCATGGTCGTCCCGACGATGATGTCCCGCATCGCCGCCCTCGGGCCCGAGCACCTGCGGTCCGCCGACGTCGCCTCGCTGCACTCGGTGCTCCACATCGGGGCGGTCTGCCCACCGCACGTCAAGCGCGCCTGGATCGGCTGGCTCGGCCCGGACCGGATCGTCGAGGTGTACTCGGGCACGGAGTCGAACGGCCTGACGATGATCACCGGCCGGGAGTGGACCGAGCGGCCGGGCTCGGTCGGGCGCCCGGTCAGCGGCACCACGGTCCGGGTCGTCGACGACGATGAAGCCCCGACCGAGGCCGGTGTCGTCGGGCACGTGCAGCTGTCCCGACCCGGGCCGGCGACCTACCGGTACCTCGGGCACCCGGAGCCCGCGGCGGACGACTGGCACGACCTCGGCGACATGGGACACCTCGACGCCGACGGGTACCTCTTCCTGGCCGACCGCGCGGACGACCTCATCGTGACCGGCGGGGTGAACGTCTGGCCCGCCGCCGTCGAGTCCGTGCTCGAGACGCACCCGGCGGTCCGGTCGTGCGTGGTCGTGGGCGTGCCGGACGCCGACCTCGGCCAGCGGGTCCGTGCGGTGGTGGACGTCGGGGGCGAGGACGTCGACGACGCGGCACTCGCACGGTGGGCGGCGGAGCACGTCGACCCCGAGCAGCGGCCGCGGGAGTGGCTGGTCGTGCACGAGGTGCTCCGCGACGACAGCGGGAAGGTCCGCCGCGCACGGTGGCGCGGGCCCTCCGTCGGCTGACGGTCGGTCGGGGACGTCGGAGGTCGGTTGCAGGATCGGGGGGTGTCCACCCCCACCAGAGCCGCCGGCCTCGACGCCCTCGACGACTTCGTCCCGCGTGCCGGCTCGGCCTACGCCCGTGAGCGCAACGCCGACCAGGGGACGGGCCGGACCAACGTCTCGAGCCTGTCGCCCTACGTGCGGCACCGGCTGGTGACCGAGCGCGAGGTCGTCACCGCCGTCCTCGAGCGGCACACCCTGCACGCCGCCGAGAAGTTCGTGCAGGAGGTCTTCTGGCGCACGTACTGGAAGGGCTGGCTCGAGCAGAACCCCGAGGTCTGGCGTCGGTACCGACGCGAGGTCGACGAGTACGCGACCGGGAGCCTGCCGGCCGGCGCTCTGCCCGACGGGTACGCCGACGCCGTCGCCGGACGGACGGGCATCGACGCGATGGACGCGTGGGTGCGCGAACTCGTCGAGACCGGGTACCTGCACAACCACACACGCATGTGGTTCGCGAGCATCTGGGTCTTCACGCTCGAGTTGCCGTGGCAGCTCGGCGCCGACCTCTTCTACCGGCACCTCCTCGACGGCGACGCCGCCTCGAACACGCTGTCGTGGCGGTGGGTCGCCGGTCTGCAGACCGCCGGCAAGACCTACCTGGCGACGGCGTCGAACATCGCCCGCTACACCGACGGCCGGTTCGAGCCGAGCGGCCTGGCCACGACCGCCCGGGCGCTCGCCGAGGAGCCGTTGCCGACCCGGGAGTCGATCCCGGTCGACGACGTCGTCGGGACGCTGGGGGAGCGGGTCGGACTGCTGCTGCACGAGGAGGACCTCGAGCCGCGGAGCCTGCTCGCCGAGCAGCCCGGGCTCGCCGGTCGCGTGCTGGCCACCGCCGTCGCCGCGGATCCGGTGTCGCGGTCCCCGTTCCCGGTGTCGGACGTCGTCGCGGGGTTCGAGGCGGCAGCCGTCGACGACGCGGCCGAGCGCACCCTGGACGCGGGTCGACGTCCGGCGCAGGTACTGCCCGACACGCTGCCGTCCACGGTCCTGCGGTGGGCGGAGTCCGAGGGGCTCGACACCGTGGTCGTGCCGTACGCGCCCGTCGGTCCGGTGCACGAGCGGCTCGCTGCGCTGCGGCCCGCCCTCGCCGCGGAGGGGGTCGAGCTCGTCACCGTGCGGCGACGATGGGACGCCGCCGCATGGCCGTACGCGTCGCGGGGGTTCTTCCCGTTCCGGGAACGGATCCCGGCGCTGGTCCGCGAGGTCACGGGCGACTGAGCGCGCCGGTGCTCAGCGCTGTGCGGACGGCCGGACGACGATCTCGTTGACGTCGACGTCGGGGTGCTCCGTCACCGCGTAGTCGACGGCACGGGCGATCGCGTCGGCCGGGATCGTCTCGGACCGGTAGACGACCATCGCCGCGGCGGCCGTCGCGTCCGTGATCGTGGTGGCGAGTTCAGACTCGGTGACGCCCGGTGAGACGGTCGTCACCCGGATGCCGCGCGGGGACTCCTGCCGGAGGCCCTCGGTGACGGCGCGGGCCGCGAACTTCGTCCCGCAGTAGACCGCTGCCGTCGGCGAGACGTCGTAGGCCCCGACCGACGCGATCGTGACGACGTGGCCGGTGCCCTGGGCGAGCATGGTCGGCAGGGTCGCCGCGATGCTGTGCAGGAGGCCGCGCACGTTGACGTCGATCATCCGGTCCCACTCGTCGACCAGACCGGCCGCGAGGGGGGAGAGCGGCATGACCCCGGCGTTGGCCACGAGCACGTCGATCCGCCCGAACCGCTCGAGCGCCGCGGCGGCGAACGCCCGGGTCGACGCGAGGTCGGTGACGTCGAGGGGGACCGCCAGGGCCAGACCGCCAGCTTCCTCGATCTCCGCGACGAGTGCGTCGAGCCGGTCGGTCCGCCGTGCGCCCAGGACGACCGGGTGACCGGCTGCGCCGAGTCGCAGTGCCGTCGCCCGGCCGATGCCGCTCGAGGCACCCGTGACCAGGACGACCCTCCGCCGCCGCAACACCATGCCGGCGTGGTGCAGGACGTCGTCGCGGAAGTCCCCGTCCGCGGTGAAGCCGGTGTCGTCGACGTACTCGATGTGGTCGCCCGTGACCTCGTAGCTGCCGACGTACGCGGCCTCGAGGTCGCCGCGGGCCTCGACGTAGCGGCCGTCGGCGCGGAGTTCGTGGCGGACCCCGCCGTCGGCGGTGACCCAGAGTCCGAGGTGGGGGTGCACGGAAGGGGTGGTCGGCGTGGTGTCGTTCATGCACACACTCTCGATGCGCCTCCGGACCCGTCCCGTGCCGCGCTGTTCCGGGGTGCACCAGGGCCAGGGACGCGTCCGCGGGCAGGCCTACCCTGGTCGCGTGTCCGCATCAGACCCCGCCTCCACGCTCGGCGCCTACCTCCGTGCGGTCCGCGGCCGGCTGTCCCCGGAGTCGCTCGGGCTGCCCGGCGGTGGACTGCGACGGGTGGCTGGCCTCCGGCGGGAGGAGGTGGCGGTGCTGGGCGGCCTCAGCGTCGACTACTACACGCGACTCGAGCAGGGGCGCGAGGTGAGCCCCGGCGCCGCGGTACTCGAGGGCATCGTCGACGGGCTCGAGCTCGAGGGCGACGAACGCGACCACCTTTTCACCCTGGCAGGACTGGCCGCTCCGCCCCGGCGCTCGCGGGCAGCGACGTCGGCCTCACCGGCGCTCGGACAGCTCATCGACTCGTGGTCGGCACAGCCGGCGTTCGTGATCGACCCGGCACACGACGTCCTCGCCGCGAACGCGCTCGCCCGAACCGTCCACGCACCCTTCGAGCGGTTCGACAACCTGGTCCGGATGACGTTCCTCGACCCGGCTGCGCGCGGGTTCCACGCCGACTGGGCCCGGGCCGCCGACGCGACCGTCGCCAGTCTGCGGGCGGTGACCGGGGAGTTCGGATCCGACCCGCGCCTCCAGACCGTCATCGCGACCACGTACGACGCCAGTACGGAGTTCGCGGACCGGTGGAGCGCGCAGCGGGTCCAGCGCAAGACGCTGACCGGCAAACGCTTCCTCCACGCCGAGGTCGGGCGCCTGGAGTTCGACGCCCACACGTTCGCCGTCCAGGGGTCGCCCGGCCTGCAGCTCGTGGTCTACGCCTGCGAACCCGGGTCCGCCACGGCCGCGGCGCTCACGCTCCTGGCCCTCGGGACGGCGCATGCGGGAGCGGACGGGCCGCTGCGTCCGGCATGACCGGTACCGGCGGTGCGGACAGGGTCCCGCGCCGCCGTCGGCTCACGCTCAGGGGACGGGCAGCCGCCAGCCGGCGGGGCCGGCGCACCGACCGACGCTCGGGAGCGTGTGGAATGCTCGGGCGATGCACCCTGGTGACGGCCCCGAGGACATGGACGAGCTCTTCGCCCGGGGCGTCCGGACCATCCCGACGGGTGTCGTGGCCGGGCAAGCTGCCGGGCTCAGTGGGCTGCTCGCCGTGCTGACCGTCACCGTCTCGGTCCTCGTGTCGGGTGCCGTGGTCGCCGGCGGGACGCTCCTGGGCATCGGCCTGATGCTGGTCATCGTCGCGGTCTGCTGACGTCCGTCCGGACTCAGCCCCAGGCGGCCGGGGTCGGCGCGTCGGCCGGGGCGTTCAACTGGGCCATGAGGCCGGCGAAGTCCTCGAGGTGCCAGGTCGCCACGATCCTCCCGTCCCGCACCTGGTGCAGGTCCATCGTGCGCATCTCGATGCGCTTGCCGGTGGGCTCGTGCCCCATGAACGCGCCCTGGTGCGTGCCGGAGACGGTGTTGCGGACGGCGACCCGGTCGCCCTGCACGACGACGTCCTGGTGCTCGACGGTGTAGTCCGGCATCGCGTGGCGGAAGAGCGCGATCTGGGCGGCCATGCCGGCGGGGCCCTGCTGCTGGCCGGGGGCGAGGGGGAGGTCGACCCAGTCCTCGGCGAGGACCTCGGCGTACGCGGCGGTGTCGCCGGTGCGGAACGGTTCGTAGAAGGCGCGGACGACGGCCTCGGTGGTGGTGTCGGCGGCGGGCGTGGCGGTGGTGTCGGCGTTCATGGTGGTGACCTTCCGGATCGGTGGAGTGGATGTGCGGGACGGAGTGGAGGGGGTCTAGGAGAGGGCGAGCACGAGGCCGGCGGCGACGAGGAGCACCGCGGTGGCCCCGTGCACGCTGAGTGCCTGCTTCAGCGTGCCGCCGTTCGTGAGGACGATGACGGCGTCGCCGATCGGGGTGATCGCGGCGGCGACGAGGACCCAGCCGAACACGTGCGGGCCGGCGACGAGGAGGACCACCAGCGGCACGATGCCGGAGGTGATGTCGCGGACGCCCTTGATGCTGGTGAAGGCACGGCGGCGGTCCTCGGCGACACCGAACCCCGCGGTGGCGACGTCCGGGGCGACGAGGAAGCGGCCTCCGATGACGAGGATGAAGAGGCAGCCGAGGACGGCGACGACGAGTGCGGCGATGAACATGAGGAGTGCCTTCCAGTGTTGGCTAACAGCGTTCGGTAACGAAGCTAACCCACCTCGCCGCGTTTGTCTACTGCTGTTATCTAACGACGTGCTGCTACTCTCGACGCATGGCTCCCCGACCTGCCCCCGACCTCGACCACCGGCGTGACCAGATCACCCGGGCGGCCTGCGACGTCGCGGCTGCGGAGGGGTGGGACGCCGTCACGATGCGGCGGATCGCGACCGAGATCGGCGTGACGCAGCCGGTGATCTACTCGGCCTTCGCGGGCGGGCGGCAGGCGGTCGTCGACGCCGTCGCGCTCGCCGGGTTCGACGCGATCGCGTCCGCGCTGGAGGCCGTCCCCGCCGAACCGGGAGCGCGTATGCAGGCGTACCTCGACTTCGCCGCCGACCAGCCGCACCTCTACGCGGCGATGTTCTCGATGCCCTCGGGGCTCGAGTTCGGGACGGGATCCGGACCGGAGGCCCTCGGCCGCGCGTTCGCGGCGATCCGCGCGGCCTTCCCGGGCGCCGACGACACCGCAGCCGAGGTCGCCTGGGCGACCGTGCACGGGCTCGCGACGCTCGGGATCAGTCGCCGTCTCCCGCCGGCCGGATCGAGTGACCGGCTCGACTTCGCCCACCGCGCGCTCACGCAGGAGCGGTGACCGTGGTCGTCCCCGAAGCCGTCGTCCGGGCGTTCCTCCGGGCCTCCCGTGCGAACCGTCCGTACGTCTCGGCTGCCGGCGCGGAGGCCGCGATCCGCGCGCAGGGCCGCCATCCGGCGTCGTACCACCCGCCACGACGGCTCCGCTCGGACGTCACCGTCACCCTCCGGCACGAGGGGAGCACGCCCGTGTACACGGTCATGCCGACCGGGTCGACCCCGGTCGGCCACGTGGTCTACGCGCATGGCGGTGGCTGGATCCACGAGGTCAGCCCGCAGCACTGGCGGCTCGTGGCCCAGATCGCCGTGGAGGCGAACACCACCGTGACCGTGCCGGTGTACGACCTGCTGCCGGTCGGGGACGCCCTGACGGCGCACGACCTCGTCGTCCGACTGGCCGAGGCGACGGGGAACCCGGGTGCCGTCCGGCTGGCGGGGGACTCCGCCGGCGGGCAGATCGCCCTCTCCGCCGCGCTCACGCTCCGCGACCGGGGGCACGACGGTGTCCGCACGGTCCTGATCGCACCGGCGCTCGACCTCACCCTGGCGAACCCCGACGTCCCGCGGGTGCTGCCGAGCGACCCGTGGCTCGGCATCGACGGCATCCGCGTGCTCGGGGCGCGCTGGGCAGGTGCGCTCCCGGTGACGGACCCGCGGGTGAGTCCGCTCGCGGGAGACCTCGCCGGTCTCGGGCCGATGCTGCTCTTCACGGGCACCCGTGACGTCCTCAACCCGGACGCCCGGCTGCTGGCGGCGTCGGCCCACGCGGCCGGGGTCGACGTGACCTTCGTCGAGCGCCCGGGTTCGATCCACGTGTACCCGCTGCTGCCGACCCGGGCCGGTGCGGCCGCGCGGGCGCGCATCATGGCGGCGTTGCGCGCCTGACGGCGGACGCGGTCAGGCGCGCACGAGTCGCTCCGCCGCCTGCCGCGCGGCGTCAGCCCAGGGC
>JASCOJ010000043.1 GCA_029959645.1 Microbacteriaceae bacterium PS02332
CCGCCCCCCCCTCGGGGGGGGGGGGCGCCGCCGGGGGGGGGCCGCCCGGGCGGCGGCGCCTGACGGGAGGCCCGGTGCGGCTCCTCGACGGCGTCCCGGTCTCCGGGGTGGCGCGGGACCACGACGCCCTCGTGGTGCACACCGCCGCCGGGTCGGTGCGCGCCGACACCGTGCTCGACGCCCGCGGACCGCGGTGCCCCGAGCACGTCGGGCCCGGTCGGGTGCTGCTCCACCAGCGGTTCGTCGGTCAGTGGATCTCCACCGACCGACCCGTGTTCGACCCCACCACGGTGACGCTCATGGACTTCACCGCGCAGGACACCCCCGGTCGCGTGCACTTCGTCTACGTGCTGCCGGTGTCGCCCACCGAGGCGCTCGTCGAGAGCACGCTGTTCACCCCGGACGCGGCCGACCCGCTCGACCACCGCGCCGTGGTCGCCGCGTACGTCGGGCGCCGGTGGGGCCTCCGATCCGACGCGTGGCACGTGCTCGAGGAGGAGCACGGCTGCATCCCGATGACGGACGCGCCGCCGGTCGACCTCGCCGGCGGCGCCGACCGCCGGTGGCACCCGACCGGTGCCGACCGCGCCGCGACGGTGGTCGGGACGACCCGGCCGAGCAGCGGTTACGGGTTCGCGCGGAGCAACCGGCACAGCGTCGAGGTCGCCCGGCACCTCGAGGACGGCACGCCGGTCCCCGCGTTCCGCGACCGTGCCCGGACCCGGTTCCTCGACGCGGTGTTCCTCCGGGTGCTCCGCGACCGGCCCGAGGAGGCCGCGGAGGCGTTCCGCAGGCTCGTCGCGCTGCCGGGTCCGCTCGTCGTGCGTTTCATGGGGGAGCGGTCGACGCTGGCGGACGACCTCCGCATCGTGCTCGCCCTGCAGAAGGCACCCTTCCTCGCCGCGCTCGTCCGCACGGTCGCCGACGCTGTCAAACGGGTCCGACGAGCCGGGCGGCGACGCCCGTGACCGTCCTCACCAGGAGCCTCGGCGCGTCGGACCCGACGGCCCCCGTCCCACCGGCGCTCCGCGCCTGGGTCGCTGACCGCGTGCTCGCCCCGGTGACCGTGACCCTCCTCCTCGTCGCCGTCGCGTGCGCCGTCCTGCGGGTCGGGGGCGTCCACGTCCCCATGGCCGTGCAGCTCGTCCCGTTCGCGGCGAGCATCCTGGTCTTCGGCCTCCCACACGGCGCGATGGACCACCTCGTGCCCGCCCGCCTGCGTCCGGGGACGAGCGTCCTCCGGTCGGTCGCGGTCGTCGTGGTCGTCTACGTCGTCGTCGGCGCGCTCACCGCCGGGCTCTGGCTCGCCGCCCCGCTCCTCGGCTTCGCGGTCTTCATCGCGATCACCTGGTTCCACTGGGGGCAGGGTGACCTGTTCGTCGACCGGCTGCTCGGTGACGGCGCCACCGGACGGGCCGGCGCTGCGCTCACCGTGGCCACCCGTGGCGCCCTGCCGATGCTCGTCCCCTTCGTCGCGCAGCCCGCGGCCGCCCTGCACGTCGTCGTCGGCACCGCGGCGTCGCTCGACGCCTCCGCTGCCGCCGCCGGTGCGGACGCGGTGCCGGCGCCGCTGCGCCTGCTGGCCGGGGTGCTCGTGCTCGCCCTCGTGGTCGTGCACCTCGTCGTGGTCGTCCGGTCGAGGACGCCGGCGTGGCGGCAGGTCGCCGAGGACCTCGTCCTCGTGCTGTTCTTCTCGGTCGTGCCGCCGGTGCTCGCCGTCGGGCTCTACTTCACCCTCTGGCACGCCGTCCGGCACATCGTGCGCCTCGAGCTGACCGACCCGGTCGCCGCCGTGCAGCTGCACCGCGGGCGCCTCCTCGCACCCTTCCTCCGCTTCATGCGGCAGGCGTGGCCGATCACCGTGATCGCCGTCGTGATGCTCGTCGCGCTCGCCGTGGTGCTGCGCCGGGCCGACCTCGGCGTGTACCTCGTGCTCATCGCCGCACTCACGACACCGCACACGGTCGTGGTCACGTGGATGGACGGCGTGCAGCGCACCTGGTCCGGGGACGGTGCCGACGACCGCGACGACCTGCCCGGCTCCGCCGGTGCGTCCCGCCGGTAGACTCGGGGGTGCCATGCCCTCCTTCCCCGGACACCGCGTCGACGCCTCCGTCGGCCGCACCACCCAGCCCTGCCGCGCCTCGCGCGTCGACGTGACGACCGCCGTCCACCGAGGAGCCTCCGCGTGAGCGCCGCACCCACCGTCGAGGCGGTCCCGGCCGCGACCATCGAGCGCGAGGCGCACCGCCGCCGCACGGTCGCCGTCATTGCCCACCCCGACGCCGGCAAGTCGACGCTGACCGAGTCGCTCACGCTCGCCGCCGACGCCATCGACGAGGCCGGTGCCGTCAAGGGCAAGGCCACGCGGCGCGCGACCGTCTCCGACTGGATGGAGATCGAGCGGAGCCGCGGCATCTCGATCAGCTCCGCCGTGGTCCAGCTCGACGCCGCCGGGATCCTCGTCAACGTCGTGGACACCCCGGGGCACGCCGACTTCTCCGAGGACACCTACCGTGCCCTCGCCGCGGTCGACTGCGCTGTCATGCTCATCGACGCCGCGAAGGGCATGGAGGCACAGACCATCCGCCTCTTCGAGGTGTGCCGGACGCGCGACATCCCGGTCATCGCCGTCATCAACAAGTGGGACCGCCCCGGGCGCGAGGCACTCGACCTCCTCGACGAGCTCGAGGAGCGGACCGGGCGCATCCCGACGCCGGTCACGTGGCCGGTCGGCGAGGCCGGCGACCTGCAGGGCCTCGTCGACACGGTGAGCCAGCAGCTCACGACCTTCGCGTCGACCGGTGGCGGCCACCTCCCGGTCGAGACGACGCACTCGGCGGACGAGGCCGCGGCGCTCCTCGGGGACGCCTGGCACGGGGCCCTCGAGGAGGTCGAGCTCCTGCAGGAGGTCCGCGGCCTGCCCGACGCGGCCGACTTCCACGACCGCACGAGCATGCCGGTGTTCTTCGGCGTCGCGACGAAGCACCTCGGCACGGCCGACCTGCTGCGGTTCCTCCGCGACAGCGCCCCCGCGGCCCTGCCCCGCCGGACCGTCGGCGGCGCCGCCCGCCCCGTCACCGAGCCCTTCGCCGCGCAGGTCTTCAAGGTGCAGGCGAACATGGACCCGTCGCACCACGACCAGGTCGCGTTCGTGCGGCTCTGCTCGGGGCGGTTCGACCGCGGCATGATGCTGACGCACGCCCAGTCCGGACGGCGGTTCAACACCAAGCACGCCCTCAGCGTCTTCGGGCGCGAGCGCGACACCGTGGACGTCGCCTGGCCGGGCGACGTGGTCGGCCTCGTGAACGCGACGATGCTGCACCCCGGCGACACCCTCTACAGCGACGAGGCGGTCGAGTTCGAGCCGCTGCCGCGCTTCGCCCCGGAGATGTTCGCCACCGTGTCGCCCACCGACCCGAGCACGGCGAAGAAGTTCCGGAAGGGCATGCTGCAGCTCGCGGGCGAGGGCGTCGTCCAGCTGCTCGAGTCCGACCGGCGGACCGCGCAGGCGCCGATGGTCGGCGTCGTCGGCTCGCTGCAGCTCGAGGTCCTCACCACGCGCCTGCTCGCCGAGTTCGGCACCGCCGTCCGGGTCGAGCCGCTGCCGTGGACGATGGTCCGGACCGTCACCGACGCCGACTTCGAGGTCCTGCAGAAGCGGCGGGACATCGAGATCGTCACGACGGACCGCGACCGCTACGGGCTGTTCCGCGACCAGTGGCACCTCAACTCGGTGCGCCGCGAAATCACCGGGCTGGAGCTCCCCGCGGCCGTCTGACCCGCCGCGGTCAGGACGCGGGGACGGACTCCTCGCGCGCACCGAACCGGTCGACGAGCTCCCGCTTCAGCACCTTGCCGCTCGGCCCGAGCGGCAGCGCGTCGACGAGGTGCACGACGCGCGGGTACTTGTACGCCGCGATCTGGTCGGAGACGAACCGGACGAGCTCCTCGGGCGCTGCCGTGGCCCCGGCGCGCAGGACGACGGCGGCCTCGATCTCCTGGCCGTGCAGGTCGTGTGGGACGCCGAACACGGCCGCCATCGCCACGTCCGGGTGGGTCGCGAGGACCTCCTCGACCTGCCGCGGGTACACGTTGTAGCCGTTCCGGATGATCATGTCCTTCGTCCGGTCGACGATCGTCAGGTACCCGTCGTCGTCCTTCGTGCCGAGGTCACCGGTCCGGAACCAGCCGTCGACGACCGCCGTGTCGGTGTCCTCCGGGCGGTCGAGGTAGCCGTTCATGAGGTTGTGCCCGCGGATCACGAGTTCCCCGAGCTCGCCGCGCGGCAGGAACGCGATCGCGTCCGGCACGGCGGGGTCGGCGATCTCGACGTCGACGCCCCAGACCGGTGTGCCGATCGTGCCCGGGCGCGGCGGTCGACCGACGTGGTTGAACGTGGCGACGGGGGACGTCTCGGTGAGTCCGTAGCCCTCGTGCACCGGGGCGTGGAAGACGTCCTGGAACCGTTCGAGGACGGCCAACGGCAGGGAGGCCCCACCCGAGATCGCGTAGCGCAGCTCCGGTCGGGCGTCGGTGCGGGTGGCGGCGTCGAGCAGCGCCATGTACATCGTCGGCACGCCCATGAAGATGCCGCAGTGGTGCTCGACCATCGCGGCGAGGGCGGCGTCACCGTCGAACTTCGGCAGCATCACGATGGTGGCGCCGGTGCGGAAGCCGGTGTTCATCGTGCAGGTCTGCCCGAACGTGTGGAACAGGGGGAGGGCGCCGAGGAGGACGTCGCCGTGGTGCATGTCGAACGTCGACAGCAGGTTCGTGTTCACCTGCTCGAGCAGCGCGAAGTGCGACCCCTCGGCCCCCTTCGGCTGCCCGGTCGTGCCGCTCGTGTACAGGATCGTCGCGGTGTCGAACGGGTGGCGGGGCACGTAGGTCGTGAGGGGCGTGGCGGCGGCGGCCAGGGCCTCCAGACGGTCGGGGCCGGTGACCTGCTCGTCGTCCGGAGTGGGCGGGGCGAGCACGGAGACGACGTCGACGTCGGCGAGTGCGGCGCCGGCGGCGCCCTCGCCGAGGAGCGGTGCGGCGCAGACGAGCAGGGACGCCCCGCTGTCCCGGAGGATGTACTCGATCTCGCGACGCTTCAGCAGTGCGTGCACCGGCACGACGACCGCGCCGAGCGCGAGCGTCGCGTAGTAGACGCGGGGGAAGTCCTCGACGTTCGGCACGAGCATCGCGACCCGGGAGCCCTCGCCGACGCCCCGGGCGCGCAGGGCGCCGGCGTAGGCGAGCGCCTGCGACCAGAGCTCCGCGTAGGTGGTGCGCCGGTCCCCGACGACGACGGCGACGTCGTCCGGGAAGCGGGCGGCGGACTCCGCGAGGATCGCTGCGACCGACGCGGTGGCCTTCGTCGGGCGTGCGCTGGTGGCGGGGGAGGTGCTGGTCATGCCGGTCTCCGTCTCCGATGACGAGTCTGTCTCGTCATCGTACGGCCCGGTGGTCGTGTCCGGGCCGTCGGCGATGGGCGGGTCCGCCGACCGGGAGCTCACGCCGGCGCCGATGCGTCCCGCCGCTGAACCGCCGTGGTGGTCCGCCGGAGCTGCCCGGAGCGGGCGAGTGCACCGGCAGCACCGGCCGCGAGCGGGACGGGGACCGCGAAGTCGAGCGGGGTCTCGCCGACGAACAGCAGCGGGAGCGCCGCGAGCGACCCGGCCAGCGCGGCGGTCGCGACGACGTGGACCCACGGGGACCGCACCCGCTGCAGTGCTCGGCCGAGCCCGTAGGTGAGGGGCAGGGACACGAACGCGGCGACGAGCACGAAGAGCGCCGCGACGAGGTCGAAGAGCACCGCCCACGCCGCCGCGCTCATCAGCTGCCCGAACCAGGCGCCGGGTCCGGTGTCCCCGCCGTCGTCCGGGCGGCCGGCAGCGGCCACGAGCTGGGTCACGATCACCGCGACGGGAAGGGTCACGCCGAGCATCCAGAGCGTCGCCCGACCGTTCAGCGCGACCGTGTCGGTCATCGGGTCCCGCCGACGCGGGCCGACCGCGGGGCCGGTCACGACGTCACCGTCGACGGGCTGGGCCGGGGTGCTGCCTCCTCCCGTGCCCGGGCGCGGAGCTGCCGCCACCGGGCGATCGCCCCCGCGACCCCGGTGCTCGCGCCCATGGAGGACCCGAGGACCTGCGCAGCCCATACGCCCTCGATCGCTCCGATCGCGCCGGCGGTCACCGCGCCGAGCACCCCGGCGAGCACGGCGGTCGCCACGACGTGCAGCGCGCGGCACCGGACCCGTCGGAGCAGCAGCCCGAGGACGTGCGTGCAGGGCAGGGCCACGACCGCACCGCCCACCGCGACGACGGCGACGATGACCGCCGCCCAGAAGGCGAACAGGACGAGGAGCTCGAGGTCCGGTCCCCAGAACCGGTGGTGTGGGTCCTGCGCAGCGCTGACCGCCAGCTGCACCACGAACGCCAAGACCATGCCAGCCGGTACCGTGACGCCGACCAGCCAGCAGTACGCGCGTGCGACCAGACCCGCGGAGTCACCCCACGTCCACTCGTTCATTCGTCGCGCCCCGCCACGACGGCGACGATGTCGGTGACCGCCCGGCGGAAGGGCCGGACGCGGAGCATCGGCAGGGCGAAGCGGAGCACGCCGAGCAACGCGTCGACGAGCCGGTCGGTGCGGCGCTGCCCCGGCGAGGTGTCGTAGACCCAGAACAGGGCGAGGAGGAGGTACGCCATCCAGAGCGCCTTGGGGGCGTCCGCCGCGAGGGATCCCGGCAGTTGCGTCCGTGCCCCGGCGGCGGCTTCTTCGAACAGCCCGAGCACGATGTCCCGCGCCGGAGCGGACTGCGACGACATCGGGTTGTTCGGGGACCCAGGCGCGATGGCGGTGGTGAGGAACTGCGGTGCGACCTCGTGCCACGAGCGGAGGTTGCCGAGCCCGGTCCGGACGACGATGCCGACGCGGGTGACGAAGTCGTCCTCCCCGTCGAGCTGCGGCGCCGCGATCGCCCGGTGCTCCTGCTGGACCTCGACGTACAGCTCCTGGACGAGGTGGTCCTTCGTCGGGAAGTGGTAATAGGCGTTCCCCACGGAGAGCCCCGCCTCCTCCGCGATCCCGCGCATCGTCGTCGCGTCGTAACCCTTCTCGCGCAGCGACCGGAGCGCGACCGCCCGGATGCGCGCCCGGGTCCGTTCGCGTTTCGGGCCCGTCGTGCCGGTGCTCGGCCCGTCATTTTCGAACATGTTCAAAAACCTACACCCGATGAATCGAGTCGACTGTGTCGGGGCCGCACCTAATGCCTGCGTACGGAGGCCGAGGGCATCGAGACCGAGCGCGGCACAGGCCGGGAGATCGACGTCGACCAGGAGATGGCGCTGATCGAGAAGAGCCAGCAGCTCGCCGACGCGTCTCCAGGCCGTCGCCGGCCTGGAGGTACGGCGCACTCCGTCTGTCAGGATGTGCAGATGGCAGCCGTGGCACCGACCAGGACGACCCGACGTAGCCGCGCAGCGGGGGCCGCCGCCGTCGCGCTCGTCCTCGCGCTGACGACGGCTTGCTCGTCCGCCCCGTCGGACGCCGACCCGACGACCGCGGCGCCGACCCCCGTGCCGTCGTCGTCGGCCGCTGCCCCGTCGGCGCCGGCCACCAGGTCGCCGTCCGCGACTCCGAGCGCCACGGCCTCCGGTCCGGCGTTCGCCCTCGACGCCCCCGCGACCTGGTCGATCTCGGGCGCCGCGGTCGGACCGATCGCACTCGGCGGCGCCGTCGCAGCGGAGGTCGACGACCTCGCGGTCGCCTACGACCGCGATCCCGGAGCGTGCCCCGCATCGCCGGAGACCAGCTTCTGGCTCCGCGACGGCGCGCCGGGCCTGATCGTGGCGGCCCGGGACGGCCGGGTCTCCGGGGTCGCCGTCACCGCGGCCGGCCCCGGCGCCACGGTGGAGGGCGGCCCGACGACGGCAGCGGGCACCGGCATCGGCACGTCCCTGGAGGACCTGCAGGCCGCGTACCCGGACCTGGAGTACAGCGGCACGACCGGCGTGGAGCGCGGCGAGGGCTCGTACTGGAGTGTCCGGTCCGGCTCCCGGTTCGTGACGTCGACGCTCGGCGCCGACGGCCGTGTCGCCGCGATGTGGGTCGGCGACTCGGAGCAGCCGCCGTACGAGTTCTGCGGCTGACGGCCCCTACGAGGCCAGGCGCTCCGCCGCGGACGCGGCGTCGTCGCGCACCGCGGACCACACCGCGTCGAGGGACAGTCCGAGGACGTCGGCGAGCGAGGCGACGGTGGGGAACGACGGCGTGACGATGCGCCCGGTCTCGATCTTCCGCAGGGTCTCCGGCGAGACCCCGGCGTCGAGTGCGACGGCCAGCATCGAGCGCTGCCCGCGGGCCTGGCGGAGGAGGTCGCCGAGCCGTCTGCCGCGTTCGACGTCGGCGGGGGAGAGCGGGAGGCGGACCATGCCGAGAACTGTACCGGTATTGTTCTCGGTATGACGACTGCATCGGGCCCGACCGCGTGATCGAGATCCTCACCCCCGCCGAACTGCCGCGGGCGCGCGCGGCCGGCCGGTTCGTGGCCGACGTCCTCGACGACCTCCGCCAGCGCGTGACGGTCGGGACGAACTTGCTCGACATCGACCGCTGGACGGCCGAGCACATCGCCCGGGCCGGTGCCACCTCGTGCTACGTCGACTACGCGCCGTCGTTCGGCCGCGGTCCGTTCGGGCATTTCATCTGCACGGCGGTGAACGACGCGGTCCTGCACGGGCTGCCGCACGACCGGGTCCTCGAGGACGGTGACCTGCTCACCCTCGACCTCGCGGTCATCACCGACGGTTTCGCGGCCGACTCGGCGATCAGCTTCATCGTCGGGGCAACCCGGCCGCCGGAGAGCGTCGCCCTGATCGAGGCGACCGAGCGTGCGCTCGCCGCCGGCATCGCGGCAGCCGGCCCGGACGCGCGTATCGGTGACCTGTCGCACGCGATCGGCTCGGTGCTGACCGGGGCCGGCTATCCGGTCAACCTCGAGTTCGGCGGCCACGGCATCGGCTCGACGATGCACCAGGACCCGCACGTGTCGAACGACGGACGGCCCCGCCGGGGCTACCGACTCCGTCCCGGGCTGCTGCTCGCCCTCGAGCCCTGGGTGATGACCGACACCGACGAACTGGTAACCGACTCCGACGGCTGGACGCTCCGGAGTGCGACCGGCTGCCGGACCGCCCACAGCGAGCACACCATCGCGATCACCGAGGACGGCGCCGAGGTCCTGACGCTGCCGACGCGCCTCCGCTGACGCGCGGGGGTCAGGGTGCTGGCTCGAACCCGAACGCGCTGGGGTCACGACGGAGCGCATGCAGCAGCGCGCGGACGCTCCACGACGCCGTGCCGACCTCGATCCGGTACTCGCCGGGCGGCGACAGCCGAGCTGCGATCCCCTCGTTGTTCGACCGCGTGACGCCGTCGCGGATGAGCAGTCGACCGCAGTCGCTCGTCGTGATCACGACCTGTGCGATGGGTCCGCCGATCCCGCGGGACGACGACGACTGCATCATGCCCTCGGACGCCGTCACGTCGCACGTGATCGTGGTCCGGTGGTCGGCGTCGTAGGAGCTGATCACCGCTGGTCCGACGAACACCACCCCCACGATCGCGAGCGCGACGGCGATCCCCACACAGAAGCGCACCACCACCCAGCGCCGCGCAGCCGTCGGGCGGCGCGCTCGGCGCTCGGTCGCCGTGTGGGCACCTCGCTTCCCCATGCGTACCCCCCTGACTCCCGACGGAGCACCGTCCCCTCGAGACGTCCGTCCCGGATCATCTTGCCGTACCAGCACGGGACGCGAGCCACGGCCGGCAGTGGTCCCTCTCCGCCTCCGATGACGCCGTCCCGACGGTCGTCATCCGGATCCCGGTCGACGGCGCCGGACAGCTCGGGATCCGGTCCGTCACGGTCGGGTGTCTCGCGGGGTCAGGCCGCCACGACGCGGAGCGTGCCGCGGCCGACGGGCAGGAGGCCGGCGCGGTACTCGAGGACCAGGGCCGTGTCTGCAGCCGCGGGGTCGACCCGGAGCGCCGCCGCGCCGAACCGCCAGGCGCGGTTGTAGCAGTACACGCCGAGCTCGGCGCCGTCCTCGCCGAGTGCCCACGTCCCGGTGCCCCACTGCGCAGGCTGCCCGACACCGTCGACCGTCACGGTCGGACGTGCACCCCACGTGCACCACGGCCGACGGAGCCGCAACTCGACGCGACGCCGTGTCGTGCCGGACGGCAGGGGGGACTCCCTGGCCGAACCCTAGCCGTCCCTGCCGGGCCGGGCGGCGCGGTCGCGGGCGGTCCCGAGGGTGTCCCGCTGCGTGGTCCGACACGGAACGCCTGCTCGGGCAGTCGGTCGGCGGAGTCCGACGTCCCGGTCACCACGGGGCGCGGGTGCCGTCCCACGGCCAGAACGCTCCTGTGGGGCCGTCGTCGGGGAGGAACGCGAGCCGTACTGCGCCGGAAGCGGCTTCGGCCGGGTCTCCGCCGGTCGACATCCCGTCGATGAGGTTCGTGCGACGGAGTCCCGGTGCGAGGGCGTTCACCTTGATGCCGTCACCCAGTGCCTGCGCGGTGAGCATCGTCACCGCGTTGACCGCGGTCTTCGAGCTCCGGTACGCCAGCCCGCTGCCCTGCACCTGTTCCCGGTCGAACTGGGGGTTCGTGCTGCTGTTCCACCGTCGGCGCCCAGGCCTGCCTTGCACGCACGACCGCAGGGGCGGCGGACCACGGGAAGGTGATCCCGAAGAGCTCCGGCGATGCCGAGTCCCACCCCGCCGCGATGAGCCTCCTGCGTGTCGTCGAACTCCTCAACGGTTCCGTCAGGGTACTCGTCGACCCTCGCCCGACCCGCGGGCACCAGGTGCGAGCGCGACGGCATCGGCGCCGGTCCCCATCGTCCCCATCGGGATGACGGTCACGAAGCGTGCGGTTCGGTCGCCGCTGCGGGCGGGTCCCCGGCAACGGCCTCGAGACTGCGCAGGTACCTGCTACCGACCGTGATCGTCATCAGGCTCCCCAAGCGGTAGCCGAACGGCTTGTCCCGCCACCTGCCGTCGGGTCGAACCTCCCAGAGCCACAGCCAGTGCCGACTGACGTCGTACACCACACCGATCCAGCTCGCGTACCGCAGTCGGTCGGTCTCCACACCGACGAGTTGCGCCGGTCCGACGAGCGTCCGGAGTACACCGCGCGTGGAGTCGAGGTCGAGTGTGTCGAGCGGGACCGGTGCCTCCGGTGGCCAGGTCGTGGCCAACTGTTCGGCGCGGACCTGGAACGTCTCCTCCCAGCGCACCTTCGCGACGTCGCTGAGCCGCACAGCGGTGTGTCCGTCGGGGTGCCCGCCGTCGGTCGTCTCCGCGAGCAGCGCCCACTTCCGACCGACGGCGATCACGAAGCCGGTGGTCGACACCCCGTGATCGGAGGCGCGACGTACCTTCATCAGGTGCCGTGGCCCGATGGCCGCTCGGAGTCGGCGCCCGGCTTTGCGTCTGTCCACGGCGACACCGTACCGCTGTGGTCCCCGAGGTCCTCCTCCGGTCAGAGCCGCTCGAGGATCGCCGCCGCCACCGCGTCCGGCGCCTCCCGCTGCACGAAGTGCCCGACGCCGTCGAGTTCGGCGACCTCGTACGAGTCGGCAAACCACCCCGCGCTGCTCCGGGCCGCGGGCAGCGTCTCGCACCCGTCCGCGGTGCCGACGAGGAACGTCGTCGGCACGCCGATCGCCGGCCAGGTGTCCAGCACCCGCTGCCGTTCGGCGTACCGGGGGAGTCCCTCGGCCGCACCGGCCCCGTGCCGGTAGTAGTGCACGACGGTCTCGGCGAACTCCGCGGTGTCGAACGCGCGCAGCATCGCCGCCCGCTCCGACTCGGGCAGGTCGAGCGCCGGCGACCAGTTCCGCCACGCCCACGTCACGAGGGCTGCCGGGTCACGGCGGAACGCCTCGGCCCCGGCGTCGGTGCAGAGCCAGTACCGGTACCAGGCGACGGCGGCGTCGTCGAGCGACTCCTGCGGGTCGAGGTCGGTCCGTGGGCCGTACGCGGTCGCGAGCGTGACGAGCCCGCTGAGCCGCTCGGGCGCGAGCGCGGCCACGGCGTGCGCGGCACGCGCACCCCAGTCGTGCCCGACGAGGAGCACGCGTTCGAGCCCGAGCGCGTCGAGCAGGTCGAGCACGTCGGAGGCGAGGGCCGCGACCTGGCCGGACCGGGCCTCCAGGTCGGTGACGCTGCCACCGACGCCGCGGAGCGACGGGCGCACGGTGTGGAGGCCCGCGGGGAGTCGCGAGAGCACCGCGTCCCAGGTGCCGGGCCCGTCGGGGAAGCCGTGCAGCAGCACCACGGGGGTGCCGTCGGCGGGGCCGTCCTCGAGGAACTCGACGACGCCGGACGTGGTGCGGGCGCGTCGGGTGGTCACCAGCCCATCGTCCCCGGCTCGCCCTTGAACGGGCCCACGATCTTCGCGGTGATCCAGCCGCCGTAGAAGTCACCGGCCTGGGCGCGGACCTGCTCGCCGTCGACCTCGCACGCGTCCATCTCGGCGGGGTAGACCGCGACCCGGCCGTGCAGCGCGCCGTAGCCCTCCCAGGGGCTCGGGTACGTCCAGGCGGCTCCCGCAGCGGTCCGGCCGCCGCCGTGCACGTCGAGGTAGGCGGCCCGGCCCTTGAACTCGCACATGCTCGACCCGCCGGCGCGGGTGAGGGCTCCCTCGGCGAAGTCGGCCTCGGGCAGGTAGTACACCGGCGGGTGGCTCGTCTCGAGGACCCGCACGGCCGCGGTGGTGTCGGCGATGACCTCGCCGCCGAAGCGCACCACGATCCGCTCCGTCGTCGGCTCGAGCCGCGGCGGCCGCGGGTAGTCCCAGACCGACTCCTGGCCGGGCCCGGGCTCGATGGGGGCAGGGTGCCGTCGTGCGTGTGTCGTCATGCCACCGGTCTACGCGGTCGGGCAGCATGGAGGCGGGGAACGCCGACGAGGGCGCGCTCCGCGACACCGTCACGACGCACCAGGGGGACCACATGCTCGGCTTCGGCAAGAAGAACAAGGACCAGACGGACCAGGCACCAGCAGCGGCGGCACCGGCGGCGGCGCCCGCGGCGCCGGCGGGCCCGGTGACCGACCTCGGCGTGGCGAAGGGGCGGATCAGCCTCGAGAAGCGCCAGACGGTCAGCCTCACCAAGACGCAGACGACCACCGTGACGATCTCGTGGCCGAACAGCACCGACTACGACGTCTACGCCCTCGTGCAGTACCGCGACGGGCACGTCGAGACGGTCGCGCAGTTCGGCACGAAGGAGGACCGCTCCTCCTCGCCCCGCACCGCCGACGGCGCCGTGGTGCACCTCGGCGACCAGCGTCGGGGCAAGCGCGGTCAGACGACCATGGCGGACGAGGTCGTCACGATCACGTTCACCCCCGAGATCGCCCGGATCGTGCCGGTCGTCTACTCGGCGCAGTCGAACGGCACCGGGTCGTTCCGGCGCTACCAGGTCGGGATGACGATCGACAACGGCGCCGGGGACGTCGTCGAGATCGCCGCCCGCGACGCCGACAGCAACGACACCGTCTACACGTGCGTGCCCGGCGTCATCACGAACGGCGACCAGGTCCAGGTCGAGAAGACCGAGCTGTACTCGCAGCCGGGGTCGGAACGCCGACCGGTCATCGGCGCGGACGGGGCCGTCGCCATGGACGCCGGGGCGGTCAACGCGTACAAGTAGTCGCGCACGGATCAGCACGCGCGGCGACCGCAACTGGTCCTGTCCTGCACGGCGGATGCGCTCACCGCGACCGGCGGTCGTCCGCTTCCCGAACACGCGCGCACGGGCGTCCCGGGCGGCGCGCCTAGCGTCCGTCGCGGTGCCGCCGCCCGGCGGACCGCCACGAGAGGAACCGCCGTGCCCATCCCGGTCATCGACTACGCCCACGTCCGCATCACCGTCACCGACATCGCACGCTCACGGGCCTTCTACGACGACGTCTTCGGCTTCCAGGTCCTCGCCGAGGCGCCGCCGGAGGACGCCGACCAGGCCACGAAGGACGCGCTCTGGTGGGTGTTCGGTGGCGTCGTGTACCGCTTCGCCGGTGGGGTGTTCGGCATCCGGCCGGTCGCTCCCGAGGGTGACCGCTTCGACGAGGACCGCGTCGGGCTCGACCACGTCTCGTTCGCGGTGCCGTCGGTCGAGGCGCTGGAGACCTCGGCGGCACGGCTCGACGAGCTCGGCATCGCGCACGGCGGGGTGAAGGACATCGGCAGCGGCTCGATCGTCGAGTTCCGCGACCCGGACGGCATCGCGCTGGAGCTGTTCGCGCCGGCCGCCTGACCGGTCGCCCGGGTGACGGCCTGGTGACCCGCCGTCGAGCCGAGGGACGTCAGTGCCCGGGGAGTCAGCGCCCGGGCACGGTGGGCCAGACCGGCCGGTCCGGACGCACGAGGACCCGCGCGGGCCGCGCCGCGCGGGGCCGGGGGGGGGGGGGGGGGGCGGCGCGCCGGGCCCCGGCCGCCCGGCCCGCCCGCCCGCGCCCCCGCGCGCCCCCCCCCGCGCGGGTCCTGTCGTGTGGGGAGGGGCAGCCGCGACGGGCCAGGACGTCAGCACGGGGTCCTGACGCCGGGCCCGCGACGGGTCAGCTGCGGCGGGAGCGGCGGCGGGCCAGGACGGCGAGGACGATGCCGAGCGCCAGTGCGGCGGCGGCGATGCCGATCGGGCCGGCGACGTCGGCTCCGGTGAAGGCGAGCGAGCGGACTCCGGTGCCGGTGCCACCGGTGCCACCGGCGCCGGTGCGGTCAGCCGTGGCGGTCGCCGTGGCTCCCGAGGTCGCCGACGCAGCGGGTGTGGGCGTGCCGGCGGTCGGGGTCGCGGACGGCGCCGGTGCGGTCGGCGTCGCGCTCGGGACCGGCGCCGTGGGCGTCGCGGTGGGGACCGGCGGGGCCGGGGCCTCGGTCGGCGGTGCCGTCGGGAGGGCCGTGACCACCTCGTAGGTCGCGGACACGTCCGGGGCGGTGCCGTTCGACGCGGTCACCGTCACGGTCGTGGTGCCCGGCGTGGTCGGCGTCCCCGAGACGACACCGGACGCGGCGTCGATCGTCAGGCCGGCCGGGAGCCCGGTCGCGGTGAAGGTCGGGCTCGGCGTCCCGCTCGCGGTGACGGTGAACGCGTAGGGCGTCCCGACGGTCGCGGACGTGGGGGTGCCCGACGTGATGGCGGGGGAGGCGGTCTGCACGGGGGTGCCGGGAGCCGCGCACCCGGTGGGGGCGGTGATCGTGTTGCTGTCGAGGGTGACGGCGCCGTCGAGGGCGAGCAGACGACCCGCGACGGTGGCACCCGTGGTCGCGGTGACGGACTGGTCGGCGATCACGGTGCCCTGGAACTGCGCGGCGGTGCCGAGGGTGGCGGAGCTCCCGACGAGCCAGAACACGTTGCAGGACGACGCCCCGCCGGTGATCGTGATCCGGCTGGCGCTCCCCACGGTCAGCGTCGACGCGGTCCGGAACACCCACACCGAGTCGGCCGCCCCGGCGAGGGTGAGGTCGCCGCCGCCGGCGAGACGGAGCGCCGGGCCGTCGTAGACCCCGGGCGTCAGGGAGAGGCCGTCGAGTTCGCTGAGCCCGGTGCGCGTCGGGGAGAGCGAGCGGCCGGTGCCGTCGGCGGTGCGGGCGTCCGCCCGGGCCTGGGCGGCGACGGCGTCGGTCCGGTGCACGGTGCCGGTGACGACGCCGTTCGGTGCGGCCCCGAACCCGGTGACCGCGGTGCCGGGGGACAGCCCGAGGTCGCCGCGGACGACCGTCGGGCCGGTGTTCGTGACGGTGCTCGCGCCGAGCACACCGAACGGGGCCGCAGTGCCCAACCCGACCGGGCCGTCGATGACCGTCGCGGCGTCGGCAGCGGGCGTGACACCGAGCAGCAGCGCTGCGGCGAGACCGGACCCGACGAACAGGACGGGGAGTGGGCGGATGGATCGGGACCTGGCCATGGCGGCGCCTGCCTGCGAGGAGGAGCCACGTGCGGTTCGTCGATGACGGACGCGTGGTCCTCGGTCACCCGAGTGTGCGACGTGGACCTCCGCGGCAGCAGTGAATGTTGACAGGTCCTCGTTCTGGGGTCACGCGGGGGGTTGACAGCGCGGGCACCACCACACGCGGCGTGGTGGGGAGCCGACGACCTCGGTCTCGTCCCGGGCACGCACGACCGTCCCGCACCGGAGGCACGGTCGCCCGGCCCGACCGACGACCCAGTGCTGCTCGCCCCGGCGTCGCGACCCGGTCGTCACCTGGTACTGGTCGGGCGCACCCGTGGCGGGCGGCGCTGCAGAGTACCGCAGCATCCGGCACGCGGTCGCGACGAGGGCGGGGACGTCGACGGTGCCGACCGCACGGTCGGGGTGCAGGCCGCGGACGAACCCGAGCTCGTTCGCCCAGAGGTTCCCGAGGCCGGCGATGCGGCGCTGGTCGAGCAGTGCGGTGCGGACACGGAGCTCCGGGTCGGCCGTCAGGCGGCGGACGGCCTCGGCGGCGTCGAAGTCGTCCCGGAGCGGGTCCGGTCCGAGGTGCCCGACGACGTCGTGCTCGTCCCGGGTGTCCACGAGCTCGACGACCGGCAGGTCGAGCCCCCACACCGTCCGGCCGTCCTCGAGCGCCATCCGGACCCGTGCCGAGCGTGCGGCGTCCGCCGGCAGTCGACGACCGGCACGCGTGATCGTCCACGAGCCCTGCATGCGTAGGTGCGTGTGCAGGGTCGTCCCGTCGTCGAACCGCGTCAGCAGGTGCTTGCCGTGGGTGACGTGCTCCACGACGCGGCGCCCGGTGAGGCTGCGCCCGGCGGCGGCGCCGCCACGGAGTTCCCCGCGGACGACCAGCGCCCCGTCGACCTGCCGGAGGCGCGCGGCGAGCCGGTGGACGGAGTCACCCTCGGGCATGCCCCGACGCTACGTGCCGCCGCCGACACCGGAGGCGGCACGGGACCGGGTCAGGCCGCGACGAGGCCGGCGCTGCGGTCGGCGTCGGCGTCGTCCCGCAGCATCCGCTCCGCGGTCCGGAGGGACAGCGCCATGATCGTCAGCGCGGGGTTCGCGATGAACGAGCTCGGGAACACCGAGTTGTCGCAGATCCAGAGGTTCGGCACGTCCCACGACCGACCGGCCGCGTCGACGACCGAGTTCTCCGCGGAGGTGCCCATCCGGGCGGTGCCGACGGTGTGCGCGGTGCGGTCGAGTACCCGGACGTCACGGCCGCCCGCTGCCTCGATGATCGCGGTCATGGTCCGGACGGCGTGCCGGGCGACGGCCTCCTCGTTCGAGCCGGGCGAGAACGTGACCCGGGCCTTCGGGACGCCGTGCTCGTCCGTCTCGTCGGCGAGGACGAGCCGGTTGTCGTCGTACGGCAGACACTCGGCGTTGATGCCGACGCCGGCCATGTGCGGGTAGTCCTGCATCGCCCGCACGAGGGCCGCGCCACGGAGCCCGCCACCGCGCACCAGGGACGTGGCGAGGGTGAGCGGCTGCACGCCGAGGCTCTGGATGAGGTACCCCCCGGCGAAGTCGGCATCGGCCGGTCGGACGAAGTCCTCGGTGATGATCGACGACGGGTAGCCGCGGTACGAGCGCATCGACTCGTCGAAGCGGCCCCAGACCTGGGTCGCGCCGTGCGCGGTGAAGTTCCGGCCGACCTGGCCGCTGCTGTTCGCGAGTCCGGTGTGCAGCAGGAGGCGCGGGGTCTCGACGCCGCCGGCGGCGAGCACGAGGGCGCGGCACCGCTGGCGGTGCTCACGGCCGTCCTGGCGGTACACGACCGCCTCCACCTCGCCGCGGGCGTCGAGCTCGATGCCGTGCACGAAGGCACCCGGCCGGATCTCCGCGCCGTACGCCACGGCGGCGGGCAGGTAGGAGGTGTCCATCGACACCTTCGCGCCGTTCCGGCAGCCCTGGTGGCACGACCCGCACGCGACGCACGCCTGCCGCAGGCCGTGGTGCTCCTGCATGCGGTCCTCGGTCGTGATCGCGACGGGCGCGTCGGTGGCGGTGATGCCGACCGCGGCCGCACCGCGCATCATCATGTCGGACGAGGCGTTCCGGGCAGCCGGCCGCATGCGGTAGCGCCGTGCCGGGTCCCACGGGTAGTGCTCGGGACCGGCGACCCCGACGTCGTGCTCCGCCTGCTCGATGTACCGCACGAGCTCGGCGTGCTCGATCGGCCAGTCCTCGCCCTCGCCGGACTCGGTGCGCAGCCGCATGTCGTGCTCGGTCGGCCGCGGCGTGAAGGCGCCCCAGTGCAGGGTCGACCCGCCGACCCCGGTGCCGCTGTTGTTCGGGCCGAACGCGGTCGGGGCGCTGCCGCCGCTGATGCGCTCGTCCATCCAGTTGATGTCCCCGGGTGCGGCGACCTCGTCCGGCGTGTGGTCGCCCGGTTCGGTGTTCGGGCCGGCCTCGAGTGCGACGACGCGGAGGCCCTGTCGTGCCAGGGTCGCGAGCAGCGGTGCGCCGCCCGCCCCGGTGCCGACGACGACCACGTCGACGGCGTCGCCCTCGTCGTACCGGCGTTGGTGGTCCAGCTTCATCGTGCGACTCCCGTCGGTTCCCATGCTTCGCGCTGCCCCGCTCCGAGGAGCTGGAAGCCCTGCTTGCGGACGCCGTCGCCGCCGTTGGCGAAGCCGTCGTAGTCGATCGCGGCCATCGTGGCGGGGTGGGCGACCCACTGCTTCACGAGGTCGACCCCCGCGTCCTCGGCCCAGGCGCGGAGCTGCTCCGCGTCGAACGGGCCCGTGGCCGGGGTGTGCTCGCCCGCCGTGACGGCGTCGAGCACGGTGCTGAGGTGGTCGTCCGACACCGCGGCGTCGTCGCGCAGGGCGTCGAGCCCGGCACGGTAGGCGTCGAGGTCCGCCGGCAGGCCGTCGGGTCGCCAGCCGTCGCCCTGTCCGGCGGCGAGCTGCGCGTCCACCCGCAGGGCGAGGTCCACGTGGTGCGCGTCGGGCTGCGGCACGACGACGCGGGCGACCGCGCGCAGGGTCGTGAGCTGGTCGGCGTCGAGGGCGCGCGGCGCAGCGTCCGGGTCGTCGGGCAGTGCGCGTGCCGCCAGGAGGCCCCGGGTGCGGGCGCTCACCCGCGGTGACGCGATCACCCGTGCGGTGGCCGCCGGGACGACCGGGGACGGGGCGACCCGGCGCTCCCAGAAGGAGCGGATGCGCTCCGCGACGGCGTCGGGCTGCTCCCAGGGCAGCAGGTGCGCGGCACCGGGCACGACGTCGAACTCGCCGTTCGGCCAGTGCGGCAGGTTCAGAGTGCGCTGGGCGTCCGGGCCGAGGTCGCCGTCCTCGGCGCCGGCCAGCACGAGCGCGGGGGCGGGGTTCGGTGCGATCGTCGTCGACCAGTCCTCACGGCTGCCGCGCTCGAGCCAGTCGGTCCAGGCATGGGGGTCGGCACGCTGGACGTCGTGCACGGCCATGGCGTGCGACTCCGGCGGCAGCGTCGCGTCGGTGTTCGCGGCCACGAAGGTCTCGGCCTCGTCCGGGCCGATCGCGCCGTCCGCAGCCCAGCCGATCATGTCGGCACGACGCTCCTCGGCCATCGGTTCGGGGGAGAGCGGCGACGCCGCGAGCAACACGACGGCGCGGAGCCCGAAGAGGCCGTTCGACCCGTCGATCGTCCGACCGGCCACGACCGAGGCGACCTTGCCGCCCATGGAGTGGCCGATCAGCCCCCACTCGGTGGCACCGCTCCTGCCGATCGCCCGCTCGACGAGCTGCGCCATCTCCTCGACGGTCGTGCCGCTGGCCGCCGGGCTCGACCCGGAGCCCGGGAGGTCGATGCCGACGAGGTCGACGGTGCCCGCGAGGCGGGAGCGGAGGAGGGCGAACTCCTCGGAGCTCGACCCGAGGGCGTGGAGGCAGAACAGGGTCGCTGGCATGCCTCCGTCCTACCGGGGCGACACGTGCCGTCCACAGACCCACAGACCCCCTGTACCCCGACGGCCCTGCGGCGGTGACTTCACGGCGCGCACCGCTCCAGCCGGATCCGGCAAGCGACCGTCGTGCCGGGGTACAAGCCGAGCCGTCCCGAGCGCGTCTCTGGACGTTCCCTGTGCAGCACGGCCCGGGTCGTGACGAAGTTCGAGTCCTGCCCGTCTCATCGGTGAACAGCAACCGCTGGGATCACCCGGCGGACATCGGAAGGAGACCCCCAATGGCTGACACCACCACCACCCCGAACTCGGTCGCGAAGACCACGACGGCGACCGGCGTGACCGCGAGCACCGGTTCCACGACCGGCAAGACGGTCATCGACGACACCGTCGTCTCGAAGGTCGCCGGCATCGCCGCCCGCGAGGTGAACGGCGTGCACTCCCTCGGCAACGGCGCTGCCCGTGCGATCGGTGCCCTCCGTGACGCGATCGGCCAGCAGAACCACAGCCAGGGCGTCAAGGTCGAGGTCGGCGAGAAGCAGGTCGCCGCCGACATCACCATCGTCGCCGAGTACCCGGTGCCGCTGCAGGAGGTCGCCGAGGGTGTCCGCTCCTCGGTCGCCCGTGCACTCGAGCGCATCGTCGGCATGGAGGTCGCCGAGGTCAACGTCACCGTCCAGGACGTCTTCATCCCGGGTGACGACGAGGACGACGACGACAAGAAGGAGTCGCGGGTCGCATGAGCACCACCATCGCCGGCGCCCTGATCGGCGCCATCCTGGCCGTCGTCGCCCTCCAGTTCGGCTTCTGGGGCTTCGTCCTGGTCGTCGTCTTCGCAGCGGTCGGCGCGCTCGTCGCGGCGCTCGTCTCCGGTCGCATCGACCGGCACGCCCTGACCGACGTGCTCACCGGACGCCGGAGCTCCCGGTGACCGGCGGCCCGGTGGCCGAGGGCTCGGCCGTCCCGGGCCGGGTCGAGATCACCACGCGTGCCCTGACATCGTGTGCGCGCGCCGTCGCCGCTGAACGGCTCGGTGCACCCGGGAAGCGGGTGCGCGTGTCGCTCGGCGACAGCCGGGGCGCCCTGGCGCTCGAGATCACCGGCCCGATCGCCCTCGGTGCCGACCTCATCGGCACCGCCACGCACGCCGCCGCCGAGGTCCGGGAGCGCGTCACCGCGCTCACCGGCCGCCAGGTCGGCTCCGCGCACATCGAGCTGACCGGGATCGTGCGCGAGCACGAGTCCCGGGTCCGGTAGGAGGACAGCATGGCCAACAGTGCAGTCGAACGGCGCATCAGCCGTCGCACCGCGCACCGGTCCCGCTCCACGGCGGTGTCCATCGCCCTGGGCGTGCTCGTCCTCGTCGCGGCCTGGGTCGGCACCGAGTCGGTGCTCAAGGCCGTCGGCAGCGGCCCGCTGCTCGCCGACCCGCAGACCGTCGTGGACGCCGCCCTCCGGCCGGACGCGGCGTTCACGACGATCGCCGAGGTCATCGCGGTCGTGCTCGTGGTCCTCGGGATCGTGCTCGTCGTGCTCGCCGTCACGCTCGGTCGGCAGCACCGCGCGGTCGTCCCGCACGACCGCGGTGCGGTGCTCATCGACACCCGGATCATCGCCGCGACCGCCCAGAACGCCGCGGCCACCGCCGCGGACCTGCCCGACGGACACACCACCGCGGTCTCGCGGGGTCGTCGGACCGACGTCCGCGTGGTCCCCGTCTCCGGCGTGCCGGTGGACCAGGCCCGCGTGCAGGACGCCGTGCGTGACCGGCTGAACCAGCTCGACGAGCGGTTCGGCAAGCACGTGCGGGTCCACGTCGAGGAGAACGGAACCCTGTCATGACCCGCTCGAACCGCACCCTGAACCGCATCATCCTGTTCGTCCTCGGACTCGTCGCGATCGTCGCCGGTCTCGTCGTCGGCGCCGGGGTCCTCCCGGCCGTCCGCGACGCGATCGAGCCGAGCGTGACGGTGCCGCGGAGTGTCCAGGTGCCGTCGGAGTCGCTCTGGGTCGTGGCCGCCGTGTGCGCGGTCGTGATCGTCCTGGCCCTGCTCTGGATCGCCACCCGCGGCCGTGGCGGGACCTCGATCGCGGCGCGGGAGACGACGGGCGACGACAAGGTCACCGTCAACGTCGCCCTCGTCCGCGACGTCGTCGACCACGAGCTCGCCGACGTCCGTGACGTCGTCGGCAACCGCGTCGACACCTACCGGGTCCGCGGTGCCCGTGCCGCTCGCATCCGCGTCGCGGTGCGCCGTGGCGGCGACGCCGTCGCCGCCCTCGAAGCGGTCGACCGAGCCCTCGACCAGCTCGACCGCACCCTCGGCCAGGAGCTCCCGGTGCTGGTCCACCTCACGGGTGGCACCCGCACCACCACGGCCAAGCCGGTCCGCGTCGCCTGACGCGGCCGGGCCTCCACCCTGTTCCACCCGCACCACCCACACCGGGCGGACCCCGCCCCTGAACCGGAAGGAACCCACCATGGGTCTCGACGACAAGATCAAGAACGCCGCCCAGGACATCGCCGGCAAGGCCAAGGAGGTCATCGGCGAGCACCGCGGCGACGAGCGCCTCGAGGCCGAGGGGCACAAGGACCAGGCCGCCGCGTCGACGAAGAAGGTCGGCGAGGACGTCAAGGACGTCTTCAAGTAGGTCGCCCGCTCGACCACCCGGGGCACCCGACCAGATCGGGTGCCCCGTCGTGTTCCAGGACCCTGCCCGACCGAGGAGGAACCATGCAGAACGACCCGAACACATCCACCGGCGCCACCGCGGTCGCGTTGCCCCCGACGCTCACCGAACCGCTCCCCGCCGACGCCGACACCGTGACGGTCGTCGCGCGCACCGCCGCCGTGGCCGCACTCGGCGTCGCCGGCGTGCACCACCTCGGCGGCTTCGCCGCGCGCGCCGCCGACCAGGTCCGCGCCCGCCTCGGCCGGTCCGCGAGCACCGCCGGCGTGCAGGTCGACGACCAGGACGGTCGGCTCGCCGTCCGCGTCGCCGTCGTCGTGGAGTACCCGAACCCCGTCCACGAGGTCGCCGACGCCGTGCGCACCCGGGTCCGGCACGCCCTCGACCGACTGCCCACCGCCGACCCGGCGCAGGTGGACGTCACCGTCATCGACGTCCACGGCCCGTTCGACGACGAGCCCACGCCGGCGAGCCGGGCCGCCGACGCGGTCGGGGACGCCGTCCACGACGCCGCGTCGGACGCCGAGGCCGCGGCCGCGCCCGCCTCCGCCAGCACCGGGACGACGGCTGACGCGCCGGTCGCGGACCTGCCGACGGCTGCGACGCAGACCGACGCAGCCGACGCGCTCGAGGACGCCGCCGTCTCCGTGCAGCGTGCCGCGGAGGCGGTCCGGACCGACGCCGGGGTGGTCGACGAGCAGTCCGCAGCACACGAGGCGAGGCAGGGCGGGTCCGAGGCCCGACCGTGACGACGGCCCGGGCGCACCGACGGCTCCGGCGGTCCGCCCGCCCTCGACCGCGCGGCGTCCGGGCCGCTTCCGCGGTCGGGGTCCTCGCCGTCCTCGTGCTCGCCGTCGGTGCCTGGCTGCCCCTGGTGGGGTTCCTCGCGGGTGCCACCGCGACGACGGCGGGCCTCGTCCCGTTCCCGGCCGTCCGGGTCGGCGTCGTCACGGTGCTCGGGCTCGTGGTCGTGCTCGGCTTCCTCGCTCTCGCGATCACCCGGCGCCACACCGCCACGGCCTGGGCGGCCGTCACGCTCGCCGTGCTGGTCGGCACCGCGGTGTCCCTCTCCCCGGTCGTGACGGTCGCCATCGGGTCGGCCGACCGCGCCGGCGACGTCTGGCCGGTCGTCACCGGGCTGGTCGAGCGCTTCGCCGGCTGAGCGTCGTCGGTCGTGCCGGCCGTGTGTCCGGAGAGCGCACGGCACGACGTACCCCGGACAGGGGGACATCCGGGGAGCATGATGGACACTCCGGCGGCGCGGTCGAACCCTCCGCCGGAACGGCGCAGGCCCGTCCGTCCGGCTCCGTCCGGACACGGTCCACGTCGCCGGTCGCCCGCAGCAGGTCCCGACCCGCACGAGCGGCACCCGCCCGCACAGCACCCGGGCTGCACATCCGCATCACCACGGCACCTGACGGTGCCCGTCCTGAAAGGCACTCCCATGAGCTTCCTCGGCTTCATCCTCCTCGGCCTCATCGCCGGCGCCATCGCCAAGCTGATCCTCCCCGGCCGTCAGGGTGGCGGCTGGATCGCCACGCTCATCCTCGGCGTGATCGGTGCGCTCATCGGCGGCTGGCTCGGCGGCCTCATCTTCCACGTCGGCTACGACGGCTTCTTCAGCATCCAGTCGTGGATCATCGCGATCGTCGGCGCGATCATCGTCCTCCTCATCTGGGGCGCGATCACCGGCCGCAAGGGCGCCCGCGCCTGACCTGACGGTCCAGCACCACCACGAGGGCCCCCCCCCCCCCCCCCCGGGGGGGCCCCCGGGGTGCCGGGCGGCCCCCCCCCCCCCCCCCCCCCCCC
>JASCOJ010000044.1 GCA_029959645.1 Microbacteriaceae bacterium PS02332
CCGCCGCGCCGGGCGCACCCCGCCACCGACGACGCGCCCCGTTCCGACAGGGCGCGTTCGTCGTGGCGGGGCGCGATCGGCGCGTCAGATCTTGCGGAGGAGGACGCTCGTCACCTTGTGGTCGGCGGCCTTCTTCAGCACGAGGGTGGCACGGGCGCGGGTCGGCAGGACGTTCTCGACGAGGTTCGGCTCGTTGATCGCCTTCCAGACGCCCGTCGCCGTGCGCACCGCGTCCTCACGGGACAGGTCGGCGAACCGGTGGAAGAACGAGTCCGGGCTGGAGAACGCCTCCTCCTGCAGGGCCAGGAAGCGGTCGACGTACCAGGACTCGATGTCCCGCGTCTTCGCGTCGACGTAGATCGTGAAGTCGAAGAGGTCGGCCAGCGCCAGGCGACCGTGCACCGGCGGCGCGAGCACGTTGAGGCCCTCGACGATGAGGACGTCCGGCTGGCGCACGACGATCTCGGCGTCCGGGACGATGTCGTACACGAGGTGCGAGTAGTACGGCGCCCGCACCTCGGCCGCGCCGCTCTTCACCTGGCTGACGAACCGCAGCAGCGACCGCCGGTCGTACGACTCCGGGAAGCCCTTGCGGTCCATGATCCCGCGGCGTTCGAGCTCGGCGTTCGGGTACAGGAAGCCGTCGGTCGTCACGAGCTCCACGCGAGGGGTGTCCGGCCAGCGCTTCGTGAGCTCGCGGAGCAGTCGGGCCACGGTGCTCTTGCCGACGGCGACCGAGCCGGCGACGCCGATCACGAACGGGGTGCGTCGGGCACGCTCACCGAGGAACCGGCTCGTCGCGGTGTGCAGGTCCCGCGCGCCGGCCGCGTACAGCGTCAGCAGCCGGGAGAGCGGCAGGTAGACGTCCTGCACTTCCGTGAGGTCGAGGCGGTCCCCCAGGCCCCGCAACTGCACGACCTCGGTCTCGGTGAGGGAGAGGTGCTCCTTCGGCGCGAGCTGCGACCACTCGTCGCGGGGGATCTCCACGAAGGGGGTCGGGTGCGCGACGGTGGTCTCCGGGAACGGCATGGGATCGAGCGTAGCCAGCCGGGAGGCCCGGAGTCCGTGCTGCGCGCGCGTCGCCGCCGACCGGTGGCTCAGGCGGGCAGCGCCGCCTCGATCGCGGCGACGACCTCGGGGGCGTCCGGCTTGGTCGTCGGTCGGAACCGGGTGACGGTGCCGTCCGGCGCGACGAGGAACTTCTCGAAGTTCCACGAGACGCGACCGGCCTTGCCCGCGGCGTCCGGCGTCTCCTTCAGCTCCTTGTAGAGCGGATGCGCGTTGCCGCCGTTCACCTTGACCTTCTCGGACATCGGGAACGTCACGCCCCAGGTCGCGGAGCAGTACTCCTCGATGGCCTCCGACGACCCGAGCTCCTGCAGGAACTGGTTGCTCGGGAAGCCGAGCACGGTGAAGCCCCGCGGCCCGTACGTCCGCTGGAGTTCCTCGAGCTGCTCGTACTGCGGCGCGAGCCCACACCGCGAGGCCACGTTCACGACGAGCACCGCCTTGTCCGAGAAGGTGCCGAAGGTCGTCTGCTCGCCCTGCAGCGTGGTGATGGCGATGTCGTCGAAGCGGCTCATGCGCCGAACGCTATCCCCACCGTCGGTGTTCTCGCAGAGTGTCCGTCCGGCTCCCCGTAGGATCGACCCCATGTGTGGAATCGTCGGCTACGTCGGCAGCAACAGCAGTACCGAGGTGCTCCTCGGCGGTCTCCGTCGGCTCGAGTACCGCGGGTACGACTCGGCGGGCATCGCCGTCATCGACCCCTCCGGCGCGCTCGGGTCCTCGAAGAAGGCCGGCAAGCTCCAGGCCCTGGTCGACGAGCTCGCGGAACGCCCGATCCCCGACGGCAGCACCGGCATCGGCCACACCCGCTGGGCGACGCACGGCGGCCCGACGGACGAGAACGCGCACCCGCACCTCGCCGACGAGGGCAGGCTCGCGCTCATCCACAACGGCATCATCGAGAACTTCGCTCCGCTGAAGGACGAGCTCCTCGCCGAGGGCGTCACGTTCGCGAGCGAGACCGACTCCGAGGTCGCCGCCCACCTCGTCGCGCGCGAGTTCCGGGACACGCACGACCTCACCGAGGCGATGCGCCGCACGGTCGCCCGGCTCGAGGGCGCCTTCACGCTCCTCGTCGTGCACGCCGACCAGCCCGGTGTCGTGGTCGGTGCCCGTCGGAACTCGCCCCTCGTGGTCGGGCTCGGCGACGGCGAGAACTTCATGGGCTCCGACGTGGCCGCGTTCGTCGCGTACACGCAGCGTGCCCTCGCGGTCGGCCAGGACGAGATCGTCACGATCCGCCCCGACGCGGTCGACGTCATCCACTTCGACGGCACCCCCGCCGAGTCGACGCCCTTCGAGGTGAGCTGGGACGCCTCCGCCGCCGACAAGGGCGGCTGGTCGTCGTTCATGGCCAAGGAGATCAGCGAGGAGCCCGAGGCCGTCGCGAAGACGCTCATCGGCCGCGTGCACGAGGGCGCGGTGACGCTGACCGACCTCGACCCGATCGCCGAGCGGCTGCAGGAGGTCGACCGCGTCATCGTGATCGCGTGCGGCACCGCGGCGTACGCCGGCATGCTCGGCAAGTACGCCATCGAACAGTGGGCCCGCGTGCCCGTCGAGGTCGAGCTCGCGCACGAGTTCCGCTACCGCGACCCCGTGCTCGACGACCGCACGCTCGTGGTGTCGATCAGCCAGTCCGGCGAGACCATGGACACGCTGATGGCCGTCAAGTACGCCCGCGAGCAGGGCGCCCAGGTCCTCTCGATCTGCAACACCCAGGGGGCGACGATCCCGCGCGAGTCCGACGCGGTGATCTACACGCACGCCGGACCCGAGGTCGCGGTCGCGTCGACGAAGGCGTTCCTGGCGCAGGGCGTCGCGCTGTACCTGCTCGGGCTGCACCTCGCGACGCTGCGCGGCACGCTCACCACGGAGCAGATCGCCACGCAGGTCGCCGAACTCGAGGGGCTGCCGGCCAAGCTCCAGCAGACCATCGAGGACGCCTCCGGGGTCGCCGAGCTGGCCAAGTGGATGGCGGACACCCGGAGCGTGCTGTTCCTCGGTCGCCACGTCGGGTACCCGATCGCCCTCGAAGGTGCGCTCAAGCTCAAGGAGCTCGCGTACATCCACGCCGAGGGCTTCGCCGCCGGCGAGCTCAAGCACGGTCCGATCGCCCTCATCGAGCCCGGCCAGATCGTCTTCGTGATCGTGCCGAGTCCGCGCGACGCCCGTTCGCTGCACCCGAAGGTCGTCTCGAACATCCAGGAGATCCGCGCCCGCGGTGCCCGGGTGATCGCGATCGCCGAGGAGGGCGACGCCGCCGTGCTGCCCTTCGCCGACGAGGTGCTGCGCATCCCGCTGGCGACGCCGCTCTTCGAGCCGCTCCTCGCCGTGGCACCGCTGCACATGTTCGGCATGGAGCTCGCCGCGGCCAAGGGCCTCGACGTCGACCAGCCGCGCAACCTCGCGAAGTCGGTCACCGTCGAGTAGTCGGACGTGATCATCGGCATCGGGGTCGACGTCGTCGACCTGGCGCGCTTCGAGCGGGTGCTCGAGCGGACGCCGGCGATGCGCACGCGCCTGTTCACCGAAGCCGAGCAGGTCCGCGACGGCGAGCCGCGCCCGGTGGCGTCGCTCGCAGCGCGGTTCGCCGCGAAGGAGGCCCTCATCAAGGCCTTCGGCTCGAGTGCGGGCCTGAGCTGGCAGGAGCTCGAGGTCGTCGCGGACGACCAGCGCGCGCCGTCCCTCACCCTCCACGAGGGCGCACAGCGCGTCGCCGCCGAGCGTGGCGTGTCGCGTGTGCACCTCTCGTTGTCGCACGATGGGGGCATCGCCACGGCGTTCGTCGTCATCGAAGGCGCAGACCACCCGGAAGGACCCCAGGAGTGACCAGCCACTTGCCGCAGCCGCGCCCGTCGGCGCGGCTGCACCCGAGCCTCCAGACCGGCCCGGAGGGCGCGCGGTGAGCGCGTTCACCGGCGTGACCGTCGACCGGGAGGCACTGATCGCCAACTACGCGACGGTCGCCGACCAGGTGGCCCCGGCCGGCGTCGTCGCCGTGGTCAAGGCCGACGGCTACGGCCACGGCGGCGTCGAGGCCGCGCGGGCCTTCGTCGACGCCGGGGCGGAGTGGCTCGGGGTCGCCGACCTCGACGAGGCGATCGCCCTGCGGCAGGCCGGCATCGACGAGGGGGTCCGGATCCTGGCGTGGCTGCACGCGCCGGACGAGGACTTCCGGCGCGCTGCCCAGTACGGCATCACCCCGGCGGTGTCCAGCGTCGAGCAGCTGGCGACGGCCGCGGACGCCGACGTCCCCGCCGTGCACCTCTGCGTCGACACCGGGCTCAGCCGCAACGGTGCCGTCGAGTCCGAGTGGCCGGAACTGTTCGCGCGGGCCGCGTCGCTGGCCCGTGGTGGTGAGCGCACCCGCATCGAGGGGCTGATGTCGCACCTGTCGAACGCCTCCCGCCCGGAGGACCTCGACCAGGACGCCGCCCTGCAGCGCGCGCTCGACGGCCTCGCCGCGGTCGGCATCCGGCCCGACGTCGTGCACCTCGCCGCGAGTGCGGCGAGCCTCGCCCTGCCGGAGGCCCGTCGGGACCTGGCCCGCGTCGGGCTGGCGCTGTACGGCCTCAGCCCGTTCGACGACCGGACGGCGGCCGACCTCGGGCTCCGACCGGCGATGCGCGTCACGGCCGCGGTCCTGCGGACGGTCACGGTGGCGGCCGGCGACGGCGTCTCCTACGGCTACACCTGGCGGGCCGAGCACGACACCCGTCTGGCGGTCATCGGCCTCGGCTACGCGGACGGCTTCGACCGCGCCTACGGCAACGCCGTGTCCGTCCGGATCGGCGACCGTCGGTTCCCGGTGGTCGGACGCGTGGCGATGAACGCGATGCACATCGACATCGGGGACGCGGACGTCGCGGTCGGGGACGAGGTCGTGCTCTGGGGCGACCCGGCGAACGGCGACCCGTCGGTGGAGGAGTGGGCGTCGGCGATCGGCACCATCAACTACGAGGTGGTCGCCCGGGTCGGCCGCAGCGTGGAACGGAGGACGACGTGAACGCGCCGCTGCGCCGGGCCGGCATCGACCTCGACGCCTACCGGTCCAACCTCGACCTCGTGCGCGGGTGGATGGAGCCCGTCGAGGTCATGGCGATCATGAAGGCCGACGCGTACGGGCACGGGCTCGAGCCGATCGCCCTCACCGCCGTGGACGCCGGCATCCGCTGGATCGGCGTGCTCACGGTGCCGGCTGCCCTCCGGCTGCGCTCGATCGGTGTCGGCGAGGACGTGCACCTCTTCACGTGGCAGCACGACCCCGCGCTCGACTTCCGGGACGCCGTCGACTCCGCGATCGACCTCGGCGTCTCCACCCTCGACGAACTGCGGCGCATCGTGGAGGCCGTCGACCAACGTCCGGCGCGCGTGCACCTGGGGGTCGACAGCGGCCTCCACCGCGACGGTGCCACGACCGCCGACTGGCCGGCGCTCGTCGAGGCCGCGCGCGACGCCCAGCGCGCCGGCCGGATCGAGGTCGTCGCCGCCTACACGCACCTCGCGGAGTCGAGTGACGAGGACGACGCGTCCGCGGTGGCGCACTTCGACGCCATGGTCGAGCAGGCCGAGGACCTCGGGCTGGACATCCGCACCGAGCACGTCGCGGCGTCGCTCGCCGGGCTCGAGCGCACCGAGTTCCGGAAGGACATGGTCCGCATGGGCGCAAACCTGTTCGGCATCCCCGGGGCCGACGGCGTCTCGGCGGCGGACCTCGGGCTCCGGCCGGTGATGACCCTGACGGCCTCCGTCGCGAAGACGAAGCGGGTCCCGGTCGGCACCGGCGTCTCGTACGACTACACGTACCGCACTGACCGCGAGACCACCCTGGCGCTCGTGCCGGTCGGGTACGCCGACGGTGTGCCCCGGCTGGCGCAGGGCCGGGTCGAGGTCGCGGTGAACGGCACGCGCTACCCGATCGTCGGTCGGGTGGCGATGGACCAGTTCCTCGTCGACGTGGGCGACGACGACGTCCGCGTCGGTGACACGGTCACGCTGTTCGGCACGGGGGAGCACGGCGAGATGACCGTCCTCGAGTGGGGCCGCGCGCTCGACACCATCGGCGAGGAGGTCGTGTGCCGGATCGGGCCGCGGGTTCCCCGGGTGTACGAGGGGCACTCCGGCGAAGGCCGTGTCGGGGCGCACCTCCGCGGGGAACGCTGGTGAGCGGGTCCCGCGGATGACCGTCCTGCTCGACACCACCCTCGCGTCCACGGCGGAGACGAGCGCGCTCGGCGCGCGCCTGGCGGCGGTGCTCCGGGCCGGTGACCTCGTGGTGCTCACGGGGCCGCTCGGGGCCGGCAAGACCACGCTCACTCGGGGGCTCGGGGCGGCACTCGGCGCGCGGGGGCAGGTCTCGAGCCCGACGTTCGTCCTCGCGAGGACCCACCCGACGACCGCCGGGCCCGACCTGGTGCACGTCGACGCCTACCGGCTGTCCGACCCCGTCGAACTCGACGACCTCGACCTCGACTGGGAGGGGTCGATCGTCGTGGTCGAGTGGGGGCGGGGAATGGTCGACGGCATCGGGGACAGCGTGCTCGACGTGGAGATCGTCCGCGCGACCGGGGCGGACGCCGGGAACGGCGCCGACGACGACCGCGACCCGGACGACGTCCCCGACGAGCCGCGTCGGGTCGTCGTCACCGGGACCGGGCCCCGCTGGGCCGGCGTCACGCTCTGACAGACCGGTGCCGGGCCTCCCGGCCTGGACACCCACGTCTGCGTGCGACGCCGCCGTGCCCGCGAGACGCCGCCGCACCTGCGAGACGCCGCCGGAAGTGGCAGTGTCTCGCAGGGTCGGCGGCGTCTCGTCGAACTCGCGCCGGGTCAGCTTAGGACGAAGCGCTGCGCCGCGGTGCCGTTGCAGTCCCAGATCTGCAGGCGGGTGCCGTTCGTGGTGGCCCCTCCGGGAGCGTCGATGCAGCGCCCGGTGGTCGGGTTCCGCAGCGACCCGTCGGACTGGGCCGACCAGTTCTGGTAGCCGCCACCGTTGCACGTGGCGAGTTGCAGCGCCGTGCCGGCCGCGCTCGCACCACCGGCGATGTCGAGGCACCGCCCGAGGGTCTGCAGGGTCTGCCCGCTCGTCGTCCAGTGCTGGTCCTTCGCCCCCGCCTGGCAGTCCCAGAGCTGGACGGCGGACCCGTCGGTCCCGGTGTCGTTCCCGGCCACGTCGACGCACTTGCCGCCCGGTGCCGCGATCGTCCGACCGGTCACCGAGCCGCCGGTGCTCGCCGGCCCCTTGTTGTACACGGCCACGGAGTCGATGACGAGCTGTCCGCCCGAGACCGTCGACGCGTTCGGGCCGCCCCCGAAGGCGTTCGGGAACCCACCGCCGATCGCGAGGTCGTAGATGATGAAGAACGGGTGGTCGATCGCGTTCGCCCAGGTCGTCGCGTCGACCTGGTCGGCCTTGATCGTGAAGAAGTTGCTGCCGTCGAGGTAGAAGCGGACCTGCTCAGGCGAGGTCGAGCGGTCGATCTCGACGGCGTAGTCGTGGAACCCGGTCAGGCACCCGGAACAGGCGTGCTCGCCGGAGCCGATGCCGGTCGACTCGTTGCACGGGCCGCCCGGGTTCACGCCGCAGTGGATGGTGCTGAACATCGAGTTCCGGCCGTTGACGTTCTCCATGACGTCGATCTCGCCGGCTCCGGGCCAGGAGACGCCGGACCGGAGCGGTGCGCCGAGCATCCAGAACGCCGGCCAGTAGCCCGCGCCGTTCGCCGTCGTCACGTTCGGTTGCTGCAGGACCGACTCGATCCGGACGACCCCGCCGGGAGCCGCTCCGAACGTCGCCGCCTGGGTCTCCACGCGGCCGGATGTCCACCCGCTGGCCGGGTCGGAACCGCTGTGCAGCGCCTGCAGCACGAGGTGGCCCTGCCCGTCGTGCCGCACGTTCGCGGTGCTGTTCGTCATGGTCTCGATCTCGCCGGTGCCGAACCCGCTGCCCGGCCCGGTGTCGTACTTCCAGGTGCCCGTGTCGAGTCCCGTCCCGGCCGCGCCGGTGAAGTCGTCGCTCCAGGTCTGCGTGAATCCCGCCGGTGGGGCCGGCACGGCAGCGTGCGCGGCCTGCGGTGCGGCGACGGCTGCGAGGGGCAGGACGGCGGCGGCGAGCACGGCGAACGACGCGAGGGTCGTCCGTCGCAGGGAGGTGGTCATCCGAGGCATCGTTGCCTTCTTCCGTCGAGGGGTCGGATGGGCGTCAGCCTCCACCCCCGTTCGGGGGTTGCCTAGTCGGCACATGGGAGGACCACTTCCGACGCCCAGCACGGACGGGCTCGCGGCGACGGTCCGGTCAGCGGGAGGCGGTGCGTCCTGTCCGGAGACCGCACCCGCGCCGCTCGAGCTCGGCGAGCGCCGTGACCGTCGCGGGGTCGCGCCGACGCCACCGGTCGACGACGTCGGGGCCGAGGGCCGCGGCGGCGTCGCGGCCGACGAGCGCCCGGAGCGCGAGGAGTTCCGTGCCGTCCGGGCTCCGGTCGATCCGGCGCGCGGCGGTCGCCAGGCGGACGAACCGCCCACGCAGGGCGAGCCACACGAGCAGGAGCACGACGACCACCACGACCGCGAGCGTGGTCCCGACGACGTGCGCGAGGTGCACCGCGGTGTCGTGCTGCTGCGCCCCGGCCGCGGCGATCGCTCCGGCGTTCCCGCTGGCCTCCCGGAGCGGTGCGCTCACCGCGTCGCCTGCGAACGGGATGTCGCCGAGCGCCCTGGCGGCCGCGGACAGCTGCCGCTGGAACGCCGAGCCCTCGTCCTGCACGCGGGTGCCGATGGTCGCGAGGCGGGCGATCGACCCGGAGACGCTGCGACCGAGCAGGACCGCGAGGACGCAGCCGACCACGACCACGACGTCGACGACCACCTGGCCGATCCGCCGGACGGGGCGGGCGTCGTACACGACCATGCGGGACTCCTGACCTCGGGTGCGGCCGGTCCTGGGCGGACCGGCCGCCCGACCACTCTGCCCGGAGGCGCTGGACGGGCGTGCGGCCGTACTAGGCTCGCTCTCCGGCCTCGACCCGCCGGCCGGCGCGCGACGCCGGACGACGACGATCGGAGGCCACGCCCGTGCTCGTGACCATCACCACCCGCGGCGACGCCGCACCGGACCTCTCCCACCTGCTGCACAAGCACCCCGGGCGGGCGCAGGCCTTCGACCTCAGCGTCGGGACCGCGCACGTCTTCTACCCCGCGGACACCGCCGACGTGTGCACGGCTGCGCTGCTGCTCGAGGTCGACGCGGTCGCCCTCGCCCGCAGCAAGCGCTACGGTGCCGACGCGCAGGCGCTCTCCCGGTACGTGAACGACCGCCCGTACGCGTCGACGTCGATGACCGCGCTGGCGATCGGGCAGGTGTTCCGCAGCGCCATGGGCGGGCGGAGCACGTCGCGGCCGGGGCGGGCTGCCGCCCCGATGGACCTCGACATCGCCCTGACGAGCGTCCCGAGCGAGGTGGACGAGCAGGGGGTCGGGCTGGCCACCCGCCTGTTCGCGCCGCTCGGGTGGGACGTCGAGGAGGCCCGGTCGGCGCTGGACGAGACCCGTCCGGAGTGGGGCGCGGCGACGACCGTGGGCCTCCGCCTCCGCGGGCGGGTCCGGCTCGCCGACGCACTCCGGCAGCTCACCGTGCTGCTGCCGGTCCTCGACGACGCCAAGCACTACTGGGTGGGCGACGACGAGGTCGGCATGCTCCTCCGCCGCGGCGAGGGCTGGCTCGCCGGGCACCCGCTCCGCGAGCTCATCACGACCCGCTCGCTGGCCCACCAGCGTGGGCTCGTCGAGGACGCGACCACGCGCCTCCTCGACGGAGGTCGCGACGCCGGCGTCGTCGACGGCGGGACGGTCGACGCCGGCGCGGAGGACGGCACGGGTGCGCCCAGCGGGCCGGGAGGCACGACACCGGCCGACACCACCCCGCCTGCCGACGAGGTGGTCGCCGAGACGCCGTTGTACCGCCGCCGGGCCGAGGCGGTGCTCACGGCGCTCGCCGACGTCCGGGCGCACACGGTCGCCGACGTCGGCTGCGGCGAGGGAGCCCTCCTCCGACACCTCTTCGCCGACCGCTCGTTCACGACGGTCATCGGCACCGACGTGGCGCCCCGGGAGCTCGCCCGCGCCGAGCGTCGGCTGCGCCTCGACGACGTCAGCGACGAGCAGCGCGCCCGTGTGCGACTGCTGCAGTCGTCGGTCACGTACTCCGACGACCGGATCGCCGGCCTCGACGCGGTCGTCCTCATGGAGGTCGTCGAGCACGTCGACCCCGAGCGGCTGCCGGCCCTCGAGGCCTCGGTCTTCCAGGCCGCCCGTCCCGGCGCCGTCGTCGTGACGACCCCGAACGCGGAGCACAACGTCCGCTACGAGCACCTCGCGGCCGGACGGTTCCGGCACCCCGACCACCGGTTCGAGTGGACCCGCGCCGCGTTCCGGGCCTGGGCCCAGGCCGTCGCCGACCGGCACGGCTACACGGCCGAGTTCCGCCCCGTCGGCGACGACGACCCCGAGGTGGGCCCGCCCACGCAGCTCGCCCTGTTCCGCCGCGCGACGCCCACCACCACCCCGACCGGAGGCACCGCCGCATGACCGCCCTGCCGATCCCCACCATGTCCATCGTGCTGCTCGTCGGCACGAGCGGCTCGGGCAAGTCCACGTTCGCCGCGCAGCACTTCGGGCGCTTCGAGACCCTGTCGAGCGACGTCTTCCGCGGGCTCGTCTCGAACGACGAGAACGACCAGGCCGCGACCGGGCCCGCGTTCGACGCGCTGAAGCACGTCGCCGCGACCCGCCTCCGCGCCGGCCTGCTCACCGTCGTCGACGCCACGAACGTGCAGCCGGAGGCCCGTCGGGACTTCGTCCGGCTCGCCCGCGAGCACGACGTCCTGCCGGTCGCGATCGTCCTCGACGTGCCGGAAGGCCTGTGTGTCGCCCGCAACGCGGCCCGTCCCGGCCGCGACTTCGGCGCCGACGTGATCCGCCGCCAGCAGGGACAGCTCCGCCGCGGGCTGAAGGGCCTCGGCAAGGAGGGGTTCCGCCGCGTCCACGTCCTGCACGGCGAGGAGGAGATCGCCGCCGCCACGATCGTCCGCGAGCCGCTGCTCAACGACCGGACGGACGAGCACGGCCCGTTCGACGTGATCGGCGACGTGCACGGCTGCCGGTCGGAGCTGGAGTCGCTGCTCGGCCGCCTCGGCTGGTCGCTCGTCCGGGACGACGCCGGCCGCCCGGTGGACGCCACGCACCCCGAGGGTCGCCGCGCGCTGTTCCTCGGCGACCTCGTCGACCGCGGCCCGGACACCCCCGGCGTCCTCCGGCTCGTGATGGGCATGGTACGGAACGGCCACGCGCTCGCCGTCCCCGGCAACCACGAGGACAAGCTCGTCCGCGCGCTCGACGGCCGGAAGGTGCAGACCGGACACGGGCTCGCCGAGACGCTCGCGCAGCTCGCCGAGGAGCCGGAGGCGTTCCGCACCGAGGTCCGCGAGTTCTGTCGGGGTCTCGTGGGGCACCTCGTGCTCGACGACGGGCAGCTGGTCGTGGCCCACGCAGGCCTGAAGGAGCAGTACCAGGGCCGCGCCTCCGGCCGGGTCCGCTCCTTCGCCCTGTACGGCGACACGACCGGCGAGAGCGACGAGTACGGCCTGCCGGTCCGCCTGCCGTGGGCGGACGACTACCGCGGGTCGGCGACGGTCCTGTACGGGCACACCCCGACGGTCGACGCCGAGTGGGTGAACAACACGATGTGCCTCGACACCGGGTGCGTGTTCGGCGGGAAGCTCTCCGCGCTCCGCTACCCCGAGCGCGAGGTCGTCCAGGTGGACGCCGAGCGCGTCCACTACGAGCCGGCCAAGCCGCTCGAGCCGCTGCGCGCGTCGGCGACCGCAGCCGACGCGACCGACGCTGGACGGGCCTCCGGTGCGCCTGTGGCCCCGGCCGGGAGGCCCGCGGCCGCGTCCGCCGCGCCCCGTCGCGTCCCCGGGCTGCTCCCGATCGAGGACGTCACCGGCAAGCAGGTCATCGAGACCCGGCACCACGGCCGCGTGGGCGTCCGCGCCGAGAACGCCGCCGGTGCGCTCGAGGTGATGAGCCGGTTCGCGGTCGATCCGCGGTGGCTGCCGTACCTCCCGCCGACGATGAGCCCGGTCGCGACGTCCGCGCTCCCGGACCACCTCGAGCACCCGGACGAGGCGTTCGCGTACTACCGGAGCCAGGGCGTGGACCTCGTCCGGATGGAGGAGAAGCACATGGGCTCCCGGGCCACCGTGCTCCTCACCCGGGACCCGGCGCGCTTCGACGCCCCCGCGGGCTGGCGCGGGGTCGTCACCACCCGGACCGGTCGGTCGTTCTTCGACGAGGCCGACACCGGGACGTTCCTGTCCCGGCTCGACGCCGCGGTCGGGGCGGCCGGGCTCTGGGCGGCACTCGACTCCGACTGGGTGCTCCTCGACGGCGAGGTCCTGCCGTGGGCGGTGAAGGCCGAGGGCATGATCCGCGACTGGTACGCCGAGGTCGGTGCCGCCGCGGCCGGGGCGTTCCCCGCGACGCTGACGGCGCTCGCCGCGGCCCGGGACGCCGGTGTCGACGTCACGGACCTGCTGGCCCGGACGGAGCAGCGCGCGGTCGACGCCGGCGCGTACACCGCGTCGTACCGGCGGTACGCGGCACCCGCGATGGGGATCGACGACGTGCGGTTCGCGCCGTTCCAGGTCCTCGCGGCCGAGGGGCGGACGTTCGCCGAGCGCCCGCACGGGTGGCACATGGACGTCGCCGGTCGGCTCGCCGACGCCGATCCCGAGGTCGTCCGGGCGACCCGGTCGCTGCTCGTCGACGTCCGGGACGACGCGTCCCGTGCCGAGGGTGTCGACTGGTGGCAGGAGCTGACCGGCGCCGGTGGCGAGGGCGCCGTCGTGAAGCCGGAGTCGAACCTGACCCGGGGGCCGAAGGGGCTCGTGCAGCCGGGCGTGAAGGTCCGCGGCCGGGAGTACCTGCGGATCATCTACGGGCCGGAGTACACGCAGCCGGCGAACCTGGCGCGCCTGAAGGACCGGGACCTCGGCCACAAGCGGTCCATGGCGCTGCGGGAGTACGCCCTCGGGCTGGAGTCGCTCGCGCGGTTCGTCGAGCGGGAGCCGCTGTGGCGGGTGCACCAGCCGGTGTTCGGGGTGCTGGCGATGGAGTCGGAGGCGGTCGACCCGCGGTTGTGAGGCCGGGGAGGCCCGCCCGGGTCAGCTCGCCTGGTCGGTGGCGCTGAGCGGCAGGGAGTCGCTCGTGGTCCGGATCGACTCCTGGCGGAGCTCGAGCTGCACGACCGCGAGCGCCGCGAGGTCCCGGAGGTTCGCCAGGTCGGCCTCGGTGGTCTCCCGTGGGCGGCTGTCGAGCACGGCGAGCGTGCCGATGGTCGTGCCGTCGTGGCGGATGAGCGGGACGCTGACGTAGAAGCGGATGCCGAGCGGGCCGGTGACGAGCGGGCTCCGTCGCATCTCCGGGTGCGCGGCCCCGTCCGGGATCACGACCGGCACCGGCACGGGGGCGAAGCCGTTGCGGAAGCTGATCTTGCGGGCGGACTCGTCGACGCCCTCGGCGATGTACGACTGCGACCACTCGCGGTCCTCGTCGAGCACCTCGACGAGGGCGATCGGGGCGTCGAACAGCCGCGCGGCCATCGCCGTCGTGCGGGCGAGCGCCTCCTCGGGCAGGACGTCGAGCGTCGCCGGGTGGGAGGACTCCCCGGTCCGCGCCGGCGCCGCCACCGGGTACGCCGTCGCGGGCGCGGCCGTCGCTGCGGGCGGTTCCGCCAGTGCAGGACCGTCGCCCGCGGTGTCGGTGATCACGACGTCGCGGAGGAGCGCCACGAGCGCCGCCCCGGTCGGGCGTGCGGCGGGGTCGCGGGCGGTCATCGCGATGAGCGCGTTCCGCCAGTGAGCGGGGAGCGGCTCGGGCACGACCGGGTCCCGGGTCAGCCGTGCGACCGCCGACTCGACGAGCGAGCCGGGGAACTCCCGCTGCCGCGTGAAGCACTGCAGGAGCACGAGACCGAGCGCGTAGACGTCACTCGCCGGTCCGACCGCGCCGCCGCTGGCCTGCTCCGGGCTGAGGTAGGCGGCGGTGCCGGTCGTCACGCCGTCCGCGGTCAGGCGTTCGACGCCCTCGGCCAGGGCGATGCCGAAGTCGGTCAGGCTCGCCCGGGCCCGGTCGGACCCGTTGCCGTAGTCGACGAGCAGGATGTTGGACGGCTTGATGTCCCGGTGCACGACCCCGCGGGCGTGGATGTAGTCCAGCGCCTCGGCCATGTCGTAGCCGATCTCGGCGATGTGCCGCGAGGCGAGCGGCCCGAACCCGAGTCGTTCCTCCAGGTCCTGCCCGGTCACGAGGGCCATCACGATGAAGCGCTGCGCGGCCCCGTGCTCGTCCTCGACGATGCCGGCGTCGAGCATGCTGACGAGGTTGTGGTGCTGCAGCGAGGCGAGGACGCCCTGCTCGGCCTCCTGCCGGGCGATGTCGACCAGCCCCGGGTGGAAGACCTTGACCGCGACGGGGCGGTGCAGACTCTCGTCCCAGGCCCGGTGCACGACGGACATGCCGCCCTGCCCGATGACCGACTCCAGTCGGTATCGTCCGGCGAGCAGCGGCGCTCCGGCGTCGGTCCCCGTCGTCGGGCCCATGCATCCCTCGTTCTCGTCCGGACAGCAGTGGATGCATCATCGCACCTCCGCGTGTCGGGACGACGCACCCCGCGTTCCGTGGCTCAGTGCGTGCGGTCCTCGAGCCGGGGCGCGGCTCGCAGGGTGCGCATCCGCTCCGCCATGTCCCGGACGAAGGCGTGGTCGTCGGCCTCGAGGACGTCGTCCGCCGCGCGCAGGGCGGTGATCACGCTGGCCGGTCCGAGGAGGAACTGCTCGGAGGCGCGGAACCCGCTCTGGTCGATCACCGGCACGGTCACCTCGTCGGCGCACCACGAGCGTGCCAGGCAGTCGGCGTACTCGCCGAGTGCGGCTGCGGCGGCGTCGCTCGTCAGGACCTCATCGAGGTCGTGGAACAGGTACTGCATGACCCCTCCTCTGATCCGGTCCCGCGTGCCGCCGGACGGCGGGTGGTTGCGGGGTGTGGGCGACCGGGGTCCTGGGTCGTCGACATCCTGAACGGTACGCTCCGGCCCCTGCCCGCCGGGGGACGTCCACGCTCCTGGGACAGTGCACCCCGCCTACGATGGAGGCGTGCTGCTCGCGATCGACACCTCCGCCGGGACGTCCGTCGCCGTCGTCGACCCCGCCACCGGGCAGGTCCTCGCCGAACGGAGCACCGAGGACACCCGTCGGCACGCCGAGGTGGTCGGGCCGTTCCTCGACGAGGTCCTCCGCGCCTCCGACACCACGCCCGCCGACGTCACCGGCGTGGTGGCGGGCACCGGCCCCGGCCCGTTCACCGGCCTCCGGGTCGGCATCGCCGCCGCCCGCACCTTCGCCGTCGCCCGGGGTGTCCCGGTCCTGCCCGTCGTCAGCCACGACGCCGTCGCGGCCGGCGAGCAGGGACCCGTGGTCGTGCTCACCGACGCCCGCCGCCGCGAGGTGTACTGGAGCGCGTACGACGCCGACGGGGGACGCGTGGCCGGCCCCGGCCTGACCAGGCCGGACGACCTCGACGAGGCGATCCGGGCCTCCCGACCGGAGGCCGTCGACTGGCGACGGGTGACGGCGACCACGGTGCCGGCCGGGAGGCTCGGGGCGCTCGCCGCGGGTCGGCTCGCCTCCGGCGCGCCCTTCGCCGCGGACACCGCCCTCTACCTCCGCGAGCCCGACGTCACGATGCCGGGTGCGCCGAAGCGGGTCCGCTCGTGACGCTGCCCGACGGTCTGCGCCTGCGCCGTGCGCACCCGCAGGACCGCGACGAGATCATGTGGCTCGAGCACGCGTCGTTCCCGACGGACGCCTGGTCCGCTTCGCAGATGTCCGGCGAGCTGTACTCGCCGCACGGGTACTACGTCGTCATCGAGACCACCGCCGAGGGCGCGGGGACGACCGTCGTCGGGTACGCCGGGCTCTCCTCGTTGCCGGGCAACCCCGTCGCCGACGTCCAGACCATCGCGGTCGCCGCCGACCAGCGCGGCAAGGGCCTCGGCCGGGTGCTGTTCACCGAGCTCCTCGACGAGGCGCGGCGGCGCGGCGTGCACGAGGTGTTCCTCGAGGTCCGCGCCGACAACCCGGTGGCGCAGGCGATGTACACGGCGTTCGGCTTCGAGCAGATCGCGGTCCGCCCGCGGTACTACCAGCCGGACGGGGTCGATGCGTGGGTGATGCGGGCGGAGCTGCCCACGGGTCCGCACGCCGGACCCGGACCGATCGGACAGGAGGCCCTCGATGACCGCGGCTGAACCACTGGTGCTCGGCATCGAGACGTCCTGCGACGAGACGGGTGTCGGCATCGTGCGGGGGAGCACGCTGCTCGCCAACGTGATCGCCTCGAGCATGGACGAGCACGCGCGCTACGGCGGGGTCGTGCCCGAGGTCGCCGCCCGCGCGCACCTCGAGGCGATGGCGCCGACGCTCACCGCGGCGCTCGAGCAGGCCGGGGTCACCCTCGACGAACTCGACGCGGTCGCGGTGACCGCCGGACCCGGGCTCGCCGGTGCCCTCATGGTCGGTGTCGGCGCGGCGAAGGCGCTCGCGGTGGCGACGGGCAAGCCGCTCTACGGGGTGAACCACCTGGTCGGGCACGTCGGGGCGGACGTCCTGCGCGCCGACGGCTCCGAGATCGCGCTGCCGACCGTGGCGCTCCTGGTGTCCGGCGGCCACACGTCGCTGCTCCTCGTGCGGGACCTCGTCGGCGACGTCGAGCTGCTCGGCGAGACCATCGACGACGCCGCGGGCGAGGCGTTCGACAAGGTCGCCCGGCTCCTCGGCCTGCCGTACCCGGGCGGTCCGCAGATCGACCGGGCCGCCGCGGACGGTGACCCGGGGGCGATCCGGTTCCCCCGGGGCCTGACCCTGCCGAAGGACATGGCCGCGCACCGGTACGACTTCTCGTTCTCCGGGCTGAAGACCGCCGTCGCGCGCTGGGTCGAGCGCTGCCGTGACGAGGGCCGGGAGGTCCCGGTCGCCGACGTCGCCGCGTCGTTCCGCGAAGCCGTGGTCGACGTGCTGCTGACGAAGGCCCTCGCCGCGTGCCGGGACACCGGGGTCGACCGGCTGCTGCTCGGCGGCGGCGTCGTCGCGAACGCCCGGCTCCGCCAGGTCGCCGAGGGCCGCTGCGCGGCGGCGGGGGTCGCGCTGCGGATCCCGCCGTTCGACCTGTGCACCGACAACGGCGCGATGATCGCCGCGGTCGGGGCGCGGCTGGTCGCTGAGGGGCACGCGCCGAGCGACCTCGGGATCGCGGCCGACTCGACGCTGCCCGTCACGACCGTGCAGGTCTGAACCGCCCCTGGGGCCGTGTGGGAAGATGCTCGTCGGCGGTCGCGTGACCGCCGGGGAGGGGTGCGACGTGTCCGATCAGCACGAGTGGTCGAAGCCGGGGGAGACGCCGGAGCAGCGCGGACCGCACGCGCAGGACGCGTCCGGCGCCGACGGCCAGGAGCAGTACGGCCAGCAGGGTCAGGGCCAGGCCGGGCAGTACGGTCAGCCGGGCCAGGGCCAGTACGGCCAGCCGGGCCAGGGCCAGTACGGTCAGCCGGGCCAGGGCCAGCCGGGCCAGGGCCAGGGCCAGGGCCAGTACGGCCAGCCGGGCCAGGGCCAGCCGGGGCAGTACGCTCAGCCGGGCCAGGGCCAGTACGGTCAGCCGGGGCAGTACGGGCAGTACGGGCAGCAGAGCCAGTACGGTTCCGGCCAGTACGGGCAGCAGAGCCAGTACGGTTCCAGCCAGTACGGGCAGCCGGGCCAGTACTGGCAGCCGGGCCAGTACGGCCAGGACCCGACCGCGCAGGACCCGTACGCCCGGACTCCGTACGGGCAGGCGAACCCGTACGCCGCGCCCGGCTACCAGCCGTACGGGCGTCCGAAGACGGAGTTGCTCGCGATCCTGTCGCTCGTCTTCGCCCTCGGCGGGATCATCGTCTGGCCGCTCATCATCCTCACGAGCCCGGCCGGCGCGATCATGGGCCACGTCGCCCTCGGCAAGGTCAAGCGGTCCGGCGAGCAGGGCCGTGGGCTCGCCCTCGCCGGGATCATCTGCGGCTGGGCGTTGACGGCGCTCTGGATCATCGGCGTCGTGGCGTTCTTCGCGCTCATCGGGTCGCACAGCTACTCGGACTACAACCCCGACACCTCGACGTTCGGCGGCGACGGCTCAGGCGCCTGACCCACCCGCGGCCTCGCCGGCCACCTCGACGAGCCGCTCGCACAGGACGGCCGTGTGGCGGCCCTCCAGACGGGTCAGGACGAGCGTCAACCGACGGGTGCCGCCCTTCAGACGCAACCGCTTGCGGAACTCGGCGGGGTCGACGTCCACCCCGCGCTTCTTGATCTCGACCGTGCCGACGCCGTCCGCGGCGAGCCGGGCGGCGAGGCGCTTCACGTCGAGGGGCATCGTGTCGAGCACCCGGAACCCCTGCGCGAACGGGGTCGTCACGGCGCTGTCGGACGTGACGTACGCGATGCCCTCGGAGAGCATCCGTCCGTCGAGCGACCGAGCCAGGTCCCCGATGAGCCGGGCGCGGATCACGGCGCCGTCCGGTTCGTACAGGTACGCCCCGAGCGGCCCGACCTCGACGTCCTCGGCGTCGGCCGCGCCGGTGAGTTCGGCGACGCCGTGCGCGCCGATCACCGTCGCGGCCCGGCGGATCCCGGGGCGGGCGAGCGGACCGAACCAGAGGGCGAGTTCGACCACCTCCCGGTCGACGGAGGTCCACTGCGCCTCGGCGGTGTCGGGGATGAGGTCGCGGTCGACGCCCGGTCCGAGCTTCACCCCGGTCGGCGTGGTCGTCGCGGCGGCGAACACGGTGTCGAGCGACGGCGACCAGTCCTCCGGGTCGGCGAGCCGACGCGTGTCGGTGTGGCCGCTCGTGCGTCGTGCGGGGTCCATCCACACGCCGTCGACGCGGGACAGGTCGAAGCCCGCGGCGTCGCCGAGCTCCACGCTGGCCTGCGGCCAGGGTGCCAGGTTGTGCGTCGCGACCGCCGCGGTGACCTCGTCCCGGTCGACGGCGGTCACCTCGAGGTCGAGCGCCGCCATCGCGAGCGCATCCCCGCCGATGCCGCAGCCGAGGTCGGCCACCCGGCGCAGCCCCGCGGCGGCGAAGCGTCCGGCGTGCTGGGCCGCGACCTGGAGGCGCGTGGCCTGCTCGAGACCGGCCTCCGTGAAGAGCATCCGGGCGGCGAAGTCCCCGAACTTGCCGCGGGCCTTCTGCCGGAGCTTCGCCTGCGTGAGCACGGCCGCGACCAGGCGCGGGTCGTGCCCCTCGGCGCGGAGGCGCGACACGACCCGGACGATCTCGCCGCCGTCGGAGACCGAGGGCGTGCGGTCGAGCAGGTCCATCCCGGCCGGGGTCAGCAGCTGGGCGAGTTCGGCGGCGTCCATGTCCCGATCCTCCCAGCTGACGGTGCACCGGGGGGACGCGCGGGCACTCGGATTGACCGAGTGCCAGCGACGTCCTACAGTGGCCTTGGCACTCTCGCCTGGGTAGTGCCAACCCAGTTTTCATCAGTACCGAGCACGTACCGAGAAAGAAGAGGTCACCGTGGCCGTCAGCATCAAGCCGCTCGAAGATCGCATCGTCATCCGCCAGGTCGAGGCGGAGCAGACCACCGCGTCGGGTCTGGTCATCCCGGACACCGCGAAGGAGAAGCCCCAGGAGGGCGAGGTCGTCGCCGTGGGTCCGGGTCGCATCGACGACAACGGCAACCGCGTGCCGCTCGACGTCGCCGTCGGCGACAAGGTCATCTACTCGAAGTACGGCGGGACCGAGGTGAAGTACTCGGGTGAGGACCTCCTCGTCCTCTCCGCCCGCGACGTCCTCGCGGTCATCGAGCACTGACACCTGCGCTCCTCGAACGCCCCGTCGGCCCAGGCCGACGGGGCGTTCGTCGTTCCACGTCCGTAGCATCGGACCCGTGAGTGAACCACGTGCGACGGAACCGGCCCGGAACGAAGCCGGGGTGGGCGTCGCACAGGCGCTCGTCGCGTACGGGTTGTGGGGCCTCATGCCCCTGCTGTTCGCGGCGATGGCCCCCGCGGGCGCGTTCGAGATCGTCGCGTGGCGCATCGTCTTCGGCCTGGTGTTCTGCGCGGTCGCCATCGCCGCCACGCGCTCGTGGCTCCGCACCCGCACCCTGATGGCCCAGCGCCGGGTGATGGGCGTGATGGGCATCGCGGCCGGCCTCATCCTGGTCAACTGGACCGTGTACGTGCTCGCCACGACCACCGGGCACACGGTCGAGGCCGCCCTCGGGTACTTCATCAACCCGCTCGTGACGATCGCCCTCGGGGTGGTCGTCCTCCGCGAACGCCTGCGAACCCTGCAGTGGACCGCCGTCGGCATCAGCATCGTCGCCGTCGTGGTGATCGCCGTCGGGTACGGGCAGATGCCGTGGATCTCGCTCGTGCTGGCGTTCTCGTTCGGGCTCTACGGCCTCGTGAAGAAGCGGGTGGGCGGGACCGTCGACGCCCTGAGCGGCCTGACCATCGAGACCGTCTGGCTGCTGCCCCTGGCCGTGGTGGCCCTCGTCGTGCTGGGCCTGACCGGGTTCGCGGGCGGTGTGACCTTCACCGACGCCGGCTGGGGGCACACGGTCGTCACCGTGTTGACCGGGCCGGCAACGGCGGTGCCGCTGCTGCTCTTCGCCTCGTCCGCCCGCCGGATCAGCCTGTCGACCCTCGGGTTGGCGCAGTACCTCGCACCGGTGCTGCAGCTCGTCGTCGGGGTCGTCGTGCAGCACGAGCCCATGTCCGCGTCCCGCTGGGTGGGCTTCGGCATCGTGTGGCTCGCCCTCGTGCTCCTCACGGTCGACTCGTTCGCCGCCGCGCGTGGGGCCCGGCGCACACCCGTGCCCGACCTGGCGTAGCCGGCACGACGACGGCCCCGGGAGCAGCTGCTCCCGGGGCCGTCGTGTGGTGCCGGAGGTCTTACTTCTTCACCGAGCCCTGGATGGCGCTCTGGTAGACCGGCTTGTTGTCGGCGTCGAACTTGTAGATGCCGATGTAGGCGCTCGACGGGTCGTTGTTCCCGTCGAACGGCCCGATGCCCGAGGGGCCCGTGTACTTGATGTCCTTGCCGTCGGCGATCAGGGCCTTGCAGTCCTTGAACGTCGCGCAGTCGGTGCCGCCCTTCGCGCCGGAGACCGCGGCCATGTTGGCCTGGATCGTGCCGGCGTCCGTGCCCTTGCCCTTCTCGGCGGCGAGGGCCGCGAGCATGGTGGCGTCGTAGGACTCAGCAGCGTACGAGAAGTCGGTGAGGTCCTTGCCGGACGACTGCTTGTAGTAGGCGACCAGCTTCTGCTTGAGCTCGTCCTTCGGGCTGGCACCGGGGATGGTGCCCTGCGCGCCCTCGAGGGTGCCCTTGTCGAAGTCCTTCGAGTAGTCCGCGGTGTTGCCGTCGGACATGTAGATCTTCGCCTTGTTCCCCTGCGAGACGAGCTCGGGGATGATCGACTTCGTCTCGTCGAAGGCCAGCACGACGATCGCGTCGGGCTTGGTCGCGAGCGCGGCCGTCACCTCGGACGAGAACGTGGTCTGTCCGGGCGGGAACTCCTGGCCCTTGCCCTTGGCACCGTAGACGACCTGGCCGCCGGCGGCCTCGACCGCGGACTGCACCGAGTTGCGGAGGCCGGTGCCGTAGGTGTCGTTGAACACCAGGAAGGCGACCTTCGCGTTGCCGTCACCGGTGATGAGCTGGCCGAGCGCCGAGCCCTGCACCGAGTCCGGCGGAGCGGTCCGGTAGTAGTACGACGAGTAGCCCGACAGGTCGGTCGCCGTGTTGGCCGGCGAGATCTCGACCATGCAGTTGCTGGTGAGCTGGTCGACGACGTTGAGCGTCACCGAGGACGACTCGGCGCCGATGACGACCGGGACCTTCGCGTTGACGAGCTTCGTCGCGGCGGAGCTCGACACGGTCATGTCGTTGCTGTCGCCCGAGTCGGTGGCCGGGTCGATCTTGACGTCGTTGCCGAGCACGCCGCCAGCGGCGTTGATGTCCGAGACCGCGAGGCCCACGCCCGACTCGGCGGGCGGGTTGAGGTACGCGAGCGAACCGGTGAGCGGCAGGATCGTGCCGATCTTCAGCGGGTCGGTGCTGGGCGACGACGGGGCCTTGCAGCTCGCCGCCGGGTCCTTCTTCGCGCCGCCGCTCGCGGAGGCCGACGAGTCGCCACCGGGGCTGGACGTGGTGGAGCACGCGGCGAGGAGGACCGCTGCCGCTCCGGCCAGTGCCAGCGCCGTGGAGACGCGGGTGGTTCTGATCATCCGTGGAACCCTTTCTCTGCGCGGGGGCCGTGCCGCATCGGGTCGAGTGCGGCGCCTCCACGTGTGGGATTGCGAGAAACGTAGGGTCGATGTGTTTCGCCCGTGTGACGAAGAGGGGCACCTGGACGTTTCGTTACACAGCCGTGACACAGCTGGAGATCCGCATCAGTTCGCGGATCGAACGACCGTCCGGACGGACTCCATGGGGATCGGAGGGCACCCCGGACGCCCGGCGTACGGTCCGCCGCATGAGCGAATTCACCCCCACCACCGCCATCGTCACCGGCTCCGAGTCCGGGATCGGCCGCGCCACGGCCGTCGCGCTCGCGAGCGCCGGGATGGACGTCGGCATCACGTACCTGTCCGAGCCCGAGCGCGCCGAGGCCACCGCCGAGGAGGTCCGCGCCCTCGGCCGCAAGGCGTTCGTCGCGCAGATCGACGTCACACGCCTCGAGGAGGCCGGCGCCGTGATCGACCGCCTCGCCGACCAGCTCGGCGGCGTCGACGTGATCGTCGCCGACGCCGGGACGGGCGACAACGCGCCGTTCCTCGACCTCACCCTCGACCAGTGGCGCCACACCGTCGCGACCGACCTCGACGGGGCCTTCGTGACCATCCAGGCCGCGGCGCGACGGATGGTGGCCGCGGGCACCGGCGGTCGCATCATCGGGATCACGAGCGTGCACGAACACCAGCCCCGCTACGGCTCGAGTGCGTACGACGCGGCGAAGCACGGCCTCGGTGGCCTGCTCAAGACGATCGCGATCGAACTGGCCGAGCACGGGATCACCGCGAACGCCGTCGCGCCGGGGGAGATCGCCACCCGGATGACCGGCGCCGAGGACGAGGACCCGCACACCATCGACCGTCCCGGCATCCCGCTCGGCCGTCCGGGCAACGCGTGGGAGATCGCCGCCGCGGTCGCGTTCCTCGCGTTACGCGCCTCGTCCTACATCACCGGGATCTCGCTCCCGGTGGACGGCGGCATGCTCCAGATGGGCCCGCACGGTGGCAGCCACATCACGTCGGACGACTGGCGCAGCGCCTGATCCACCCCGGAACGCGACGTGGGCGGTCCCCCTGCGCGGCCTGCCGCTGGGGGAC
>JASCOJ010000045.1 GCA_029959645.1 Microbacteriaceae bacterium PS02332
ACACCGCACCCCGTTGCGACGGGGTGCGGTGTCCGTAACGGGGTGCGAAGCGCCGCGGGGCGCGGTGCGCGGGGCGCGGGGCGCGGTGCGCGGGGCGCGGGGCGCGGGGCGCGTCAGCGTCGCAGCGCCGCAGCGTGGCCGCCGCAGCGCCACAGAGCGGCGGCGAGGGCGTCGATCTCCCCGCGTGCGGCGGGGTCGGCGGTGCCCTCGGCGAAGACGGTGAAGACGATGCGGTCGCCGGCGACCTCGTCGGTGACGCCGGTCAGCCCGTACATGGCGTCGAGCGTGCCGGTCTTGCCGCGGACGTGGCCTCGGGCGTCGCGCGCCGCTCCGCCGAAGCGCCCGTGCTCGCCGAGCGTGCCGGTCTCCCCGGCGACGGCCAACCCCGCGTCGACCGGCGCCAGGCCCGCGCGGTGCTCGACCACGACGCGCATGAGCTGCGTGAGGTAGGCGACCGGCACCCGGTTCTCGCTGCTGAGACCGGAACCGTCGACGAGGCGGAGGCCCGTCGTCGCCACACCCGTGCTCCGGAGCGCCTTCGTGGTGCCGGCCTGGATCGCGGCGAAGGACCGGCCGGTGCCCTCGGCGACGGCGACGTGGCGGGCGAGCACCTCGGCGAGGGTGTCGTCGGAGTGGGTGAGGAGCGTGCCGACCAGGTCGGACACCGGCGCCGACCGGACGGTCCCGAGGGTCCGCGCGCCGGACGGCACCGGGACGGACGTCGTCTCGACGCGGACGTCCGGGCCGAGCAGTGCGGCGAAGGCCGTGGCCGCGCGGGACACGGCGGCGGTGCTCCGGCGGGAGTACGCGTCGGTCGGGTCGTCGCGGTCGCCGTCGACCATGAGCGCGGTGATGTTCGAGACGCTGCCGCTCGTCCGCGCACTCTCCGGCCAGCTCGGGAGCCATGCGGGCCCGTCGAACAGGTCGGTGTGCACCTGCACGACCCGCACCGGTTGCTGCCCGGACCGGGCGGCGGTGACCTGGCGCGCGAGGTCGTCGAGGTGTGGGGCGCCGGGGTAGACGCCCTCCTCGCCGCTCGGCAGGCGGCTCAGCGTCGGGTCTCCGCCACCGACCAGCACCACGGCGCCGGGGGTGGTGCCCGTCACCACGGTCGTGGTGAACCGGTGGTCCGGGCCGAGTGCCTCCAGCGCTGCGGCGGCCGTGACCACCTTCATCGTGCTGCCCGTCTGGGTCGGCTCGCCGGCGCGGTGCGCGATGACCGTCGTGCCGGTCGACACCGACCGGGCGTCGAGGAACAGCTGCCCGGCCGACCAGTGCGCGGCGAGGTCGTCGGCGGTGCACAGCTGCTCGGCGGCCGCGGCGCGACCCTGCCCGGTCACCATCCCCGACGTGACGGTGGCGATGCCGGCGGTCAGGAGGACGAGTGCGGCCCCGAGCACGAGGGTGCGCGGGTACCGGCGCACGAACGCGCGGATGCCGTGCGGATGGGACTGCTCATCGATCACCCGTCGAGCCTCGCGTGGGGAGGGGGTGACCGGATCGACCCTTCGGCTGAACCTGCAGGATGATCCGGGGGAGCGGGTCATCCGGTCGGTGGAGCTCCTCGGGCGTCGCGGTCAGTCGCCGAGGCCGAGGATGAGGCGACGGAGCAGCCCCGCCAGCTGGTCCTGCTCGCCGGTGGAGAGACCGCCGAGGATGTCCTGCTCAGCTCGGAGGAGATCGGCGATCGCCCCGTCGACGGCCGTGCGACCGGCATCGGTGAGCGTCACCAGGACGCCCCGACCGTCACGCGGGTCCGTCCGCCGTGCGACGAGCCCGCGCAGCGTCAGCCGGTCCACCCGGTTCGTCATCGTGCCGCTCGACACCAGGGTCAGCTGCAGCAGCACCTTCGGGCTCAACTCGTAGGGCTCACCCGCGCGCCGCAGCGCCGACAGTACGTCGAACTCCCACGGCTCCATGCCGCTCGCCTCGAACGCCGCGCGCCGAGCACGGTCGAGACGCCGTGCGAGCCGGTCCACCCGCGAGAGCACCTGGAGCGGCGCGAAGTCGAGGTCCGGGCGCTCCCCGTGCCACGCGTCGACGATGCGGTCGACCTCGTCCTCTGGTGGCATCCGTCCATCATGGCGGCTCCGGCTGGGCTCGGCCACCGTGCCGGACCGGGGGCGGGCTCATGGGAAGATGGAGGAGCGCCTCCGGCGCGTTCCGCCTTGGTGTAATGGCAGCACGACGGCCTTTGGTGCCGTTAGGTCCGGGTTCGAATCCTGGAGGCGGAGCTGGGGGGTGTTCGGAGTTTTCGGCGATCTCAGTCGGAATATTCGGGCGTGACAGCAGGCCGAGGTGGAAAACCGCGTTCAGCTCCGCTCCCAGGGTCGCTCGTCCTGTCCCGACGACCGCTGGGGAGCGTACCGCGACGCGTGCCTTGGTCTGCGTTCGCTTCGAGGAACGACGAATACCCCCTGCCGGACGTGGCGAGGGGGAGTTCAGGGTCTATGAAGTTTGGAGGCGCGGGCTCGTCAGTCCAGTAGTTGGAACTCTGGTAGCTGCGCGATTGCGTTGAAGCCGTTTCGAGAGTCGTGCTCGTCGAGGGTCAGGGTGCTCAGGCCGGCCTCGAACAGGGCGGGGCTGGTGTTGTTCATGCGGTTGATGGGCGCGAGGCTCAGTCGCTCCTTCAGCCACTCGATGATGCGAGCGAGGTTTGCGCTTGCAGCTGCAAAAGCGGCAGCGAGCTCGACAAACCAGGGTCCGCGGACGCGACGCTTCATAGCCACTCCGAGGGCTTCGCGATCGGCGTCTTTGAGGCGCGAGTTGCCGTTCTCGACATTGTTGCGCTGGCCGAACCAGGCACGCTGCTCGTCGGAACCGTACTCGAACTCCTGGTGGTACTTCAGGTGGCGCTGATTCAACACACCCGGGCGATTGCTGAGGTTGCCCGGGACCTTGACGGTCTTCCCAGGCACTTTGAGTTCCACGACTTCGCCGGATTCGGGATCGAACTCGACCTCATCGCTCTTGAACGTGGGATAGGTGTACTGCCGGGCGCCCGTCTGGTCGAAGTTGCTGCGCGGCTTCAGATGGTACTTGCTGCGCGAGTTTCGACGCTTCGTCGCGAGTGCCTCGGCCTCAGCGCGAGCGGCGCTTTGCGCTTCTTCCGGTAACTCTTCAATGGCGGCAAGTCGTGCCTGGTGAGTTTGTTCGAGGAAGACGAGGGTTGAGGGCATGCATGCCATGTACCAGTTGCCGCCCACCATGATGAGCTTGTGACGGCCGTCTTTGCTGTTGTAGGACGCCTGGATGCCGAGTTCGGTCGTCTTGTAGTCCATAACGACCTTGACGCCAGCTTTCGCGAGCGGCCCTTGGAGGTCCTGAACTCGGGCGCCGGGGAAGTACGCGCGGTCGCCGATGAGTGTCTTGACGTCGATTCCGCGCGAGCGCATCGAGTTGTAGAGGTGCAGCCCGTGTCCGCGAGTCTTGCCCGGCTTGTGCCCGCTGGTCGCGAGGAACAGGAGCGGGTATGTGAAGTCGCTTTCAGCAGGGTCGCGAGTCATGACCGCGAACTCGACCTCCCAGCCGAACTTGCGCTTGCTCTTCTTGACTCCGGACCCGTCGTGATCGCCATCGCGCGTGTACCACCCGCAGTCGAAGTTCACCGAAACCGTATCGTTCGGGCCGATTGTCTTGTCACCCTTCTGGCTGCCGGAGACCTCCGCAAAGGTGGCGTCGATGGCGACAGCGCCCTTGAACCGTCGGCGGACGTCCCTCGGCAGGAAGTTGACCGAGCCGTCAATGAGGAGGTTCGTGAGCTCGAGCATTCGCGCGTGCCGTTTGGCCATCTGCTTACGCTCTCGACTCGCGACGAGGAGGTCGTAGTCCTTCTTCAGCATTCGCTCGCCCCGCTTGCCGGGGTGTCGGTCAGTGAGGGTTCGCAGGCGCTGGATCGCCTCCCAGAGGCGGCGGTACTGCGTAGCCTGGTGCGGAGAGAAATGAAGGATGCCAACGGCTTCGCGTTGCCGAACGGTCAAGGACATCGCGACTTCGGTCATCTTCTTGATGCTGACGCTTCGTCGAGCTCGCATCGTCACGAACATCAACTTCAGAAGGCTTGCTTCTGAGAAGAGTGCGCGACGTCCTCGATTCGAGCGACGTTCCTCACGCCGCCACTCCATCACTCGTTCTTCAATCGCTGCGCGGCTGAACAGGAGAACCGCCTCGTGGACAGCGAGTTCGAGTGGAACCACTTCGCCGACGCGCATGTACTTCCCCATAGGCACACCGAAGGCTTCGAGCATGAATCGCTCAGCATCTTCGTAGTCGTGGTGCTTGGGAAGCGGCGCGGTCATCGTGCCACCTCCGCGCGGAGCTGGCTTCGGTAGGAGTCGGTGTCCAGTGCCGGGACATGGGCGACGAGTTGGTCGAGGTGTTCGAACTTCGTGACGCCGGCGGCGGTCATGAGAGCGCGCATGTCGGTGCGGGCAATGAGGTGGGTGATGAGCCAGGTGTTCCGCATGCGGGTGGTGACGGGACCTGGTTCGTTGCCGCGGTCTGTGTCGTAGAGGAACGTGGTGAGCGTACTGATGCCGTGCTTGACCCGCTTCGGCGACCCGAATACCCAGTGCTCCGGCTCGACCTCGGCAATGGAGTTGAGCAGGAGCGTCTCAAATCGGGCCAGGAGCGGAACGGTCCGGGCTCCCGCCGTGACGGTGACGAGGACACCCTCGGCGTCAGCGACGATGTCGCGGCGGCGGACCTGGAGGAGCTCGTTCGCTTTGAGCCCCGCTCCAGCGCAGAGCGCGAGGACGACGCCGGCGCTGCGCCGTCGTGCCGCGGTCGACTGGCCCGTCGCCCAGCTCTCGAGGAGGTGCAGGTCGAGGTCGTCGTAGGGTGCTGCGGTGTTCTGCGGAGCCGTCGGCGCGAACTCCAGCGGCACCTCGCCGACGAGGACCTCGGACATGCGCATCAGAGCGGACCGGTACGTGCGACGCGTGGTGTCCGACCAGGTGACGTCGGTCCGGGTGATGTAGCGCCGGATGATGACGGGGTGGAACACGACGGCGGTCTTCGCCGGGTATCCGTTGACGTTGATGACCCAGTCGACGAACGGTGCCGCAACGACGATGAGCCGGTCGGCGGGCTGAGCAATGGATGCTGCCGCGTCGGCCACTGCGCTGACTACGAAGTCCCGGACAACGCTCCATCGGTCGTCCGCGAACGTCGCGACGTACTTCACCAGTGTTCCTCCGCGTGCGAGGAACGACAAGAGGGCGCGCAGCATCGCGGCGATGTACTGACGCAACGAGCGGAGGATCTGGCTAGGCATGCCCGGCCTATGCAGGCGCAGTGAGATGAGCTGTGGGAAAGCGCTCCAGATTCTGATCTCGTTGCCTGCCGATCCGCGTGCCCGCACGGATCGGCGGGTACCGCCGCCGATGCGAACGGACGCGTGATGCCGGGCGTGTCGCCGCTTGCTTGCGCACGCGACGGTGACGTCGGCGTCGTACGCGTGACGCTCGCGATGTGCATGCGATCCGGGCGGCTCTCTGCTTCGGGGACTCAGAAAACGTAGTGATCTTCGCGGCCGGATTGGTCCTGTTTGCGGACCCCGCTCGTCCGCGACCCGCGCGTCCTCCAAGATCACGCCCGTTCCGCGCATACCCCCTCCGAGGCCGACCGCCGGCCTCGGAGAGGACCACATGCCCGCCCCGACCACGGCGCTCGCAGCGCTCCACGCCGAGTACTCCGACCACGCAACGCAGTCAGCCCTGACGCTCACCCTCGACCAACGACGCGGCGTCGCGTTCTACCTCGCCGACACCGATGACGCCGTCGAGGTTGAATCCTTCGTACGACGCTGGACCGACCGAGTGCACGACCTCGACGACTTCGTCGACAAGCACGGACGGATGCCCCGCGCCGACTCGACCCGTCCTCGCCCTGCGACCGCCGAACAGACCCTCGTTGACACCCTTACGTACTTCCGGCAGGTCGGCGCTGCGGGCGGCTACTGCTCGTACCAGGTTCGACGACTTGAAGCGGTGCCGGGCTTCGCCTGGAACCCCCGTGACGCGCAGTGGTCGTCGATGCTCGCCGCGCACCAGCAGTTCTGGGTTGATCATCAGCGACCGCCGCGTCGTCGCGCGACCGACCCTGCCGAGGTGACGATCGGACGGTGGGTTGCCCAGCAACGAGCCCAGCACGCCCGCGGCCGCCTGCTGCCCGAACGCGAACAGCAGCTCCGGGCAGCACGGTTCCGGGTCCTCTGACGGCGTTACCGAACTTCGCGAGCCTCAGCGAGGATCCGTCGACGGTGCTCGGAAGCGTCCATCGTCGGAATGTGCCGCAGGGACGTGACCAAGTGCTCCGGCTTGCGCAGTCCGCCGGCAGCCATGAGCTCCCCGACGTGCGTGCCGCCAGCGAGGTGCGTAGTGATCCACGTAGCGCGCATTCGCGTGGGGACTGGCTTCGGCTCGTTGCCGAAGTCGGTGTGATTGATGAACGGCGTGACGAAGTTGTAGGTCGCCTTTCTGTCCTCCCCGCCAAGCACCCATGCGTCGTCCGGCACGTCCGCGAGGGAGTCGATGAGGAGCTGTTCCCATCGTTCGAGCACAGGTACCGACCTCGGCCTTCCGCCCTGGACGTCGACGAGCGCTCCGTCACGGTCAACGAGCACGTCGCTCCGCCGCAGCTGCTGCATCTCCCACGGGTCAAGCCCAGCACCTGCTCCCAGGGCGAGGACTGCGCCAGCACCTCGACGTCGCAGTGCCGTCGACTGCCCAAGCGCCCAGGTCTCGAGCAGGTTCATTTCGAGGTCGGTGTACGGGGCGGTAACGGACTGCCCGTTCAACGGCGCAAACTCGATCGGTCCCTCGTCGGGGAGGACGACCTCCGAGATCCGGAGCAGAAAGGACCGGTAGTCGCGGAGCGTCTTATCCTTGAGGTGGAGGTCGTCGCGGGAGATGTACCGGCGGATCAGCACCGGGTGGAACACGTTCGCGACCTTCTGCATCCCGTTGATGTGGACGACCCAGTCAACGTACGGCGTCACCGCGACCATCAGCCGCTCAGCGAGGTAGGCACACGCGGGCGCGACGAGCGCGACAGCGTCCAGCACGAACGGCTCGATGTTGGCCCACCGGTCGGTGGGAACCGACTGGCTCCGGTACTTCCGCATCGCGTGGAGGGGCTCTGGGCGAAGCTGCGCGATAAGAGTCCCGTTGTCTGGGTTTGAGCTTCGGGCACCGAGCGTTGAGTCCCCGAGGATGAGCGGCTCGGGTTCCCAACATTGGACGTGCGAGCAGTGCTCGACGGGACCTTGACGTGGGAACGGACGGCCGAACGCGGCGCCCATCGGCCGCCCCAGGGCGGTCGCGGACGTGATGGTCTCCTGGTTCGGCACGACGAGGTGCTCGGTTGAACTCGGTGAGCGGAGCGCCGCTCGAACGGCGGAAGGGAGCGAAGGCATGCCACGGCTATGCCTGACGGCCGCGCCTTGACGTGAAGAACGTCAAAAAGTCGAGCAACCCGACCCCGAAGGACGAGTCCGAGCCGACTTCCCCGGCTGGTTCGGACGTGCCGGCATAGCTCCAGGACAACGACTCCTGGAGGACCCCTTGGACTACCGCACCGCTACCCGGGAAGAACGAGCCGCCGAGTTCATCGACTTCGCGACGAAGCTGCACGACGGCCGATACGACTACGCGCACGTTCCACTCGGCTACGTCAACGGCGACACCAAGGTCACCATCATCTGCCCCGACCATGGGCCCTTCGAGCAGACCCCGCGCGAGCACCGCCGAGTCCGCGAAACGCCCTGGGGCCCACAGCGTGGCCAGGGTTGCCGAGACTGCAGAGGGTTCAACGCTCAGGCGAAGATTCGTCGCGAGCGATTCGTTGCGAAGGCTCTGGCCACGCACGGCGACCGGTACGACTACACCGATGTCGTGTACTTGGACGCGCGAACCGACGTGACCGTGAACTGTAGCGAACACGGAGCATTCTCAGTCCGGCCAGACAACCACACCTGCAAATACGCGACCGGCTGCCCCAACTGCGCCCTCACATCTCACCGCTCGGCACCGCGGTCAAAGAAGAAGTCAGAGGAAGGCCAGTGGCGGAACCGCCCGGCAGGGACGACCACCGGACGGAAGCGGACCCCGCGCAGCGCGGAGACCCGCTAGCTGCGCCGTCGACCGCAGCCCCACTACTCGTTCGCCTCAACGTGTCAGCACCGGGCACGTCGTGAGCGACGGCGAGGCTTGCAACCAGCCGGCAGCGGGGGAGCGGCTACCCGAATCGGCTGCGGGCAGAGCGATCCGTCGGCCCAACCCACACCATCGCGATGGCGTTCCACGGGATGTTCTCGCGGTTCGTCGGCTTGCGGCAGCAGGCAGGGTTGTTGTTGTGAAGAGGGGAGCGAAAGTGTCTCGAAGTGCCTCAAACTGTCTGTTCCGCTCCTTGTTTGTCTGCCGCCAAGGCTTCCGCGACTTGGCGAGTGCTGTCGGCCGGCGGCGGAAATGGCAGCCGCTGATCTGCCTAGAAGCCCACGGGAGTGTGGCCGCCCCACCCCGATCTGGATCGGTAGTGCGCTGATCGTGATCGGCCTGGTGTGCTGGATCGTCGAGGGCGTTCTAAGCAGTCGCACGACAGGCGGCGGACCGTCTCACTAGCCGATCGTGGGTTCAGCCGGTCGTTGCAACACCACCGTGAATTGGAGTGTTGCAGATGGGATCGAGGCTGGACCACCGTGCCCGAGAGGCGCGGTTCTGGGAGCTATTGAGACAGGGTCTCGGACGCACGGCGGCCTGTGATGCTGTCGGCGTGGACCGACGTCAGGGATACCGATGGGTCAAAGCAGCCGGCGGACGGAACCCGTTCGCCAACACGCCCCGCTCCGACAGGTACCTCAGCCAAGAAGAGCGGCTCCAGATCGCAGACCTACGCCAGGACGGTGAGGGCGTGCGCGCGATCGCCAAAGCACTCGGTCGGTCGCCGTCGACGATCAGCCGCGAGCTCACCAGGAACGCAGCGGCTGGCGGAACCTACCGGCCGTACTCGGCTGAGAAGCAATGCCGTGCTCGTGCGCGACGCCCGAAACCGCGGAAACTCGACCGGCTGGAGCTCGCTCTGCAGGTCGAGCTGCGGTTGGTGCGGAACTGGTCCCCGGAGCAGATCCGTGATGACCTGGCTAGGACATTCCCCGACCGGCCGGAGATGCACGTGTCCCACGAGACGATCTACCAGTCCCTCTTCGTCCAAGGCCGCGGCCACCTGCGCGCTGACCTGCACAAACACCTCCGCACCGGCCGAGCCCTCCGCCGGCACCGCGGTGAACGTCGGCAAGCGTCGTGGTCGAAGATCCGCGACATGATCCTGATCAGCGAACGCCCCGCTGAGGCCGACGACCGGGCTGTTCCCGGCCACTGGGAAGGCGACCTGATCGTCGGGATCAACGCCCGCAGCGCGATCGGCACCCTCGTCGAACGAACGACTCGGTACGTGATGCTGCTGCATTTGCCCAACGGGCACAGCGCCGACGCGGTCCGTGACGCGATGATCCCCACCATCCAGACCCTGCCCGAGCATCTGCGCCGGTCGTTGACGTGGGATCAAGGCACCGAGCTTGCCCGACACAAAGACATCACCCTCGCCACGGACCTCGCGATCTACTTCTGCGACCCGCACAAGCCCTGGCAGCGCGGCTCGAACGAGAACACCAACGGGCTGCTCCGGCAGTACTTTCCGAAGTCCACCGACCTCAGCGTCCACAGCCCGGAACGGCTCCTCGAAGTCGCGGCTGAACTCAACGGCCGCCCCCGCAAGACCCTCGACTACCGCAGCCCTGCAGAAGCATTCGAACAGCTACTCTCGGACCCGAAACAACCACCCGTTGCAACGACCCCTTGAAACCGCCGGTCCTTCAACGGACGAGTGGTCAGAGCCTGTCCTTGACGCAGTTCTGTCTGTCTCAGATGTGTGAGCAGCTTCGTTCTGTGTCGTGCTTCTGGCTTCGCTTGGTGTCGGGTAGGCCGGTCGCTACGGCTGCAGGAGCTCTCGTTCGATGCGTTCCGCGACGGCGTTCCGCATCGGTCGCACGTCTGCCGGTGACCAGGAGGTGGGGTCGGGGAACGACCACTCGAGGACTGTCCCGCGTGGTTCGGCGGGGAGTTCGAGACCGGGCTTCATGAGGACGACGATGTCCGCCTGTTCGAGCAGGTCGGGCGTCACTCGCCGGGGGACGCGTCCGGTGATGTCGAGGCCGAGCTCGCCCACGGTCGCGGCGATCGAGGGGTTCACCTCGTCGGCCGGGGTGATGCCGGCGGAGGTGGCCGTGTACCGGCCGGGGGCCGCGATTTCGAGGAGGGCGGCGCCGAGTTGGGAGCGTCCGGCGTTGTGCTTACAGATGAACAGGACGGTCGGCTTCGTGGTCATGGGCGCGAGTCCGGTCAGTTGGTGCAGCACGAGGTGCTGTCAGTGGCCGGCTCCGGCAGAGTGCAGCACGCAGCCTCGTCAGCGGCAGGAGTGCCGGTGACGGCTGGGGTGGTGCAGCAGGAGCTGCCACCGATGTCGGAGGAGCAGACGCCCGTTTCGGGGAGGACGAGTTCGAGCTGTCGGGCTCCGGTGTGGTCGCCAGCGAGTTCAGCGGCGATGGAGCGGACTTGCTCGTAGCCGGTGAGGAGCAGGAAGGTGGGGGCGCGGCCGTAGGACTTTATGCCGGCGATGAAGAAGTTCGGCTCTGGGTGCGCCAACTCGGCGACACCGTGCGGAGGGACGGAGCCGCAGGAGTGCAGGTTCGGGTCGATGAGCGGCGCGAGGGCTCGGGGTGCTTCGACGATGTCGTCGAGGCCGAGGCGGATCTCGCGGAGCATGTCGAGGTCGGGCCGGAACCCGGTCGCGTTCACGATGACGTCGACGGTCACCGCGAAGGGCTCTCCGGCGCGACGGCCGGTGACGGTGACCTGGTCGCCGTCGGCGCGGACGTCGTCGATCTCGTACGAGGCGATCTGCTGCACCTGACCGGACTCGACGAGCCCGTGGACGGTGGAGCCGAGCTGCCCGCGGGCGGCGAGCCCGTCTGCGGCGTCGGCGCCGAGCCGGGCTGTGCCGGCGTTCCGGACAGCCCACAGCACGTCGGTACTCGGCGCGATCTTGGCGAGGCTGGCGAGCTTGATGAGGGTGTTCGCGGCGGAGTGGCCGGCACCGACGACGAGGACCCGCTTCCCCGCGAACCGGTCACGGTCGGCGCCGAGGACGTCGGGCAGTGCGTGGACGACCCGGTCGCCGAGATCCGCGGCCGGTACGAGGCCAGCGGCAGTGAGGGGGTTCGGGGACGTGTAGGTGCCCGAGGTGTCGACGACCGCACGCGCAGTCACGTCAGTGACGCCGTCGGCGGTGTGGAGGCGGAGCAGGAATGGGGTGTCTGCGCGGCCGGTGGAGCGGGTGCGGTCCATGCCCTGCCGTGACACCGCTTCCACGCGGGTGCCGTACTGGATCACCGGTGCGAGCTGCGGGGTCGCCGCGAGGGGCGCCAGGTACGTGTCGACGAGGTCCTGGCCAGTGGGCAGAGATGACGCACGGGGTGCTTCCCAGCCGGTGGCTTCCAGGAGTCGCTGGGCGGCGGGGTCGATGACGTACCGCCACGGGGAGAACAGTCGAGTGTGCCCCCACGCGCGAACGCTCGTCCCGACCGTCGGGCCAGCTTCGTAGACCACGACATCGAGGCCCTGATCGAGGAGGTGCGCGGCGGCAGCGAGCCCGACGGGGCCGGCGCCGATGACGGCAACGGGGAGTCCGGTGAGGCGGTCCGCGTCAGTCCGTGGTGGGACAGTGAGGGTGAGCGTCATGATCTGCGGCTTCCTGGTCGTTACGCGGTTGCTTCGGTGGGCAGCAGCTCGGCGAGGAGCGTCTGGACGCGGTGCTTGATGTCGTCCCGGATGGGGCGGACGTCCTCGATGCCGCGACCGGCAGGGTCGGTGAGGTCCCAGTCCTCGTACCGCTTGCCGGGGAAGATCGGGCAGGCGTCGCCACAGCCCATGGTGATGACGGCGTCGGATTCCCGGACCGCGTCGGTGGTGAGGATCTTCGGCTGGTTGCCGGCGATGTCGATGCCGTCTTCGGCCATCGCCTGGATCGCGATCGGGTTGATCTGGTCCTTCGGCTCGGAGCCGGCGGAGAGAACCTCGACGCGGTCGCCGCCGAGGGCCTGGGCATAGCCGGCGGCCATCTGGGACCGCCCGGCGTTGTGGACGCAGACGAACAGGATCGTGGGCTTGTCACTCATGGGTGTGTGTCTTTCCGGGTTCAGCGGATGAGGGTGAGCCAGCCGGCGAGGGCGGCGAGGGTGACGGCGAGAACGGGGATGGTGAGGACGATGCCGGTGCGGAAGTACTGCCCCCACCCGATGTGGATGCCCTTCTTCTCCAGCACGTGCAACCACAGCAGCGTCGCGAGGGACCCGATGGGGGTGATCTTCGGGCCGAGGTCGGAGCCGATCACGTTGGCGTAGACCATCACCTCGTGGGTGAGGCCGGTCGCGCCGGCGCCGCCGATGGCGAGGGCGGCGATGAGGACGGTGGGCATGTTGTTCATCAGGGACGCGAGGATCGCGATGGTGAACCCGACGCCGAGCGCGGTGACGAGGACCCCGTGGTCACCGAACACGTCGAACAGCTTCGCGAGGTGGTCAGTGAGCCCCTGGTTCTGGAGGCCGTAGACGACGAGGTACATGCCGATGGAGAACAGCACGATCTGCCACGGCGCCTCCCGGATCGTCTTCCACACCGGAATCACCCGCCCCGACGCTGCACTTGGTTCGGTGCCGCCGGCGGTGACGGTGGCGGTGCCGCGGGTGCTGACGAGGACCGGCGCTGCCTCCGCACGGGCGAAGAGGAACGCGGGCTGCCGGGCCGCCACGGCGACGATCACGACCGCCCCGACACCGGCGACGGCCGCGAGCGGGACGCCGAGGGGGTCGGCGGCGAAGTAGCCGACCAGCAGCAGTGCCAGGACGACCCAGCCGGTGCGGAACGTCGCCCGGTCCGTGATCGCGGCGGCGGGGCTGGTGAGGGCGAGGACGTCGTACCGCTTCGGGATGCTCTTGCCGAAGTAGAGCAGCAGCATGCCGAGGGAGGCGAGGACGGAGACGATGCCGACGGGGATCATGACGGCCGCGTACTCGGCGAAGCCGAGGTGGAAGTAGTCGGCGGAGACGATGTTGACCAGGTTCGACACCACCAGCGGCAGGCTGCCGGTGTCGGCGATGAACCCGGTGGCGAGGATGAACCCGAGCGCCGCCTTCTGCGGCATGTTCAGGGCCCGGAGCATGCCGACGACGATTGGGGTGAGGATCAGCGCGGCCCCGTCGTTGGCGAACACCGCCGCGATGACGGCGCCGAGGCCGACGATCAGCACGAACAGCAGCCGTCCGTTGCCGCGGCCCCAACGGGCGACGTGGAGGGCAGCCCACTCGAAGAACCCGGCCTCGTCGAGGATCAACGAGATCAGCACCACCGCGACGAACGTCAGTGTCGCGTTCCACACGATCCCGACCACGGTCGGGATGTCGGAGAGGCCGACGACGGTGGTGGCGAGGGCGATGACGGCGCCGATGAGCGCGGTGTAGCCGATCGGGAAGCCCTTGGGCTGCCAGATCACCACCACGAGCGTCGCGACGAAGATCGCCGCAGCGAGCACAGCCATCACCATCAGGCAGTCACCCCGGCCTGGTTCGCGGCCGCGGCGCGCTCCCAGCCCTGCGCGGCGACCTGCACAGCGTCCCACGGGGACCCGAGCGGCGGCGTGTAGCTGAGGTCGAGATCGATGACGTCATCCACGGTGAGTTCCGCGTGGAGGGCGGTGGCGAACGTGTCGATGCGCTTGCTGATCTCCGCGGTGCGCTGCCCGACGATCTGCGCGCCGAGGAGCCGACCGGTGCTCTGGTCGCCGGTGACGCTGATCGTCAGCGGGACGGCGCCCGGGTAGTACCGCTTGTGGTCATCCGCCACCGTCACCCGCGTCAGCGGCGACACCTCCAGCGGGCTGGTTTCGTGCTGGCGGAGGCCGGTACGGGCAGCGACGAGGTCGAACACCTTCACCACCTGCGTCCCCACCGAACCGGCGAACGTCTTCGAGCCGCCGAGCATGTTCTCCCCGGCGACACGACCCTGCTTGTGCGCCGTCGTCCCGAGCGGCAACCACGTCGTGTCGAGGAGACGATGGTGCGTCACGACGCAGTCACCGGCAGCCCACACGTGCGGCACCCCGGTCCGCATGGACGCGTCGACCACGATCGCGCCGGCCTGGCCCAGCTGCGCTCCAGCGGCTACGGCGAGTCCCGTGACGGGACGGACGCCGACGCAGACCACGACAAGGGCGAACGTGCCCTCCGCGTCGCCAGAGGTCGAGCTGGTGGCGACGCGCCACTGTCCACCGTCTGCCGGTGTGATCCCGGTGACAGTGGACCCCGTCAGCACGGTCGCGCCGTGGCGGCGGACCTCGGCGGTGACGAGGGAACCGAGTTCGGGGTCGAGGGTGGAGAGCACTTCGGGACCGCGCTGGATCAGCGTCGTGTCGAACCCACGGGCGACGAGGCCCTCGGTCATCTCCAGGCCGATGTACCCGGCACCGACGACCGCGACCCGGCTCCCCGCCGGCAGCAGCTCGAGGGCAGCGACGACCTGCTCGGCGTCGGTCATGGAGTGCAGCAGGTGGATGCCCGGTTCCCCGAACGGGACCCCGGCCGGGCGCACCGGCTCGGCGCCGGTGCCGATCAGCAGCTCGTCGTAAGCGATCTGCTCTTCCCCGGCGGGGCCCGTGACGGAGAGTCGGCGGCGATCGACGTCGACGGCCGAGGCCCACGTCGAAGAACGCACAGTCATGCCGGCAGCCTCAAGATCGGTGCGGGTGCGGTGCGCGAGGGACGCTTCCGTGGCGACGTCGCCGGACACCCAGTACGGGATGCCGCAGATGGAAAAGTTCGGGAACTCGTCCGCGAGCACCACCGTCACATCCGTCGACGGGTCGAGTTCACGGGCGCGGAGCGCTGCGGCGATGCCGGCGTCACTGCCGCCAACGGCGAGGAGGTGAGTCATCAGGCTGGTCCTTCACGGATCGAGCGGGAGCCGGAACCCGGCGGGTACATCGAAGCACGTCGATATCGATGAGCGCAAATATAGACGTGTGTCGAAGTCCGTGGGAGGATGAGGTCATGACGATCGAGCTGCTCCCCATTCAGGACGTCACCGCGTGCTGCTCACCCGTCACGACCGAGGCGATGGACCAGGCATCCGCGGAGGTGCTGGCGAAGTCACTCAAAGCGATAGCCGACCCGGCACGGCTCCGGCTCATCTCGATGGTCGCCGCGCACGACGGCGCCGAGGCATGCGTGTGTGACCTGCAGGAACCGCTCGGCCTGTCCCAGCCGACCGTCTCGCACCACCTCAAGGTCCTCGTCGACGCCGGGATCCTGCACCGCGAGAAGCGCGGCACCTGGGCGTACTTCTCCCTCGTTCCCGGCGCGCTCGACACCCTCGCCAGCCTCATCACCACGCCAGCCCGATAGTCACGATTTCCACGGCCCCCGAAATACTTCGCTTGGTCCAAGCGGCGCGACTGTGAGCAGCTTTGCTCGATGTCGCCCTTTTCGCCGCGCTTCGTGTCGATGGTGTGAGCACTCGCCGGGGATGCTGGTTGGCAACCGAGCACCCACGAAGGCCACCCTGACGTGAGGGTGGCCTTCTGCTGGTCTGGACGGTTAGAGGCTGGCGAGGAGCGCGGCGCAGGCTTCTTCGCAGCGGCGGCATGCGTCGGCGCAGATCTTGCAGTGCTCGTGCATGTCGGCGTGCTGTGCGCATTCGTCCCCGCACGCCTTGCAGGCGGCCAGGCACGCCTCGAGGATCGTGCGGGTGAGGTTGGCGTCGTAGCCGGTGTGGCGGGAGAGGACGTTGCCGGTTGTTGCGCAGATGTCGGCGCAGTCGAGGTTGGTGCGGATGCACTTGGTGAGCTCGGCGACCATGTCTTCGGCGAGGCACGCGTCGGCGCACGCGGTACAGGTTTGCGCGCATTCGAAACACGCGTCGACGCAGGCGGCGAGGGCTGCCTGGTCGATGCTGCCGAGGTCCTTCGGGTAGGTGCGGAGCATGTCGGTGGTGGTGCTCATGGGTCATCCTTTCCGTCGGTACTGCTGTTTCGCCGGCGTCGGTTGACGTCGAACGTGTGGGGGCCATGGTGGCCGGTTCGGGCTTAGCTGACTCCTCGTGTGGCGAGGAAGGCCATCGGGTCGGTGGCGACGCCGTTGTTGCGGATCTCGAAGTGCAGGTGGCATCCGGTGGAGACGCCGGCGTTGCCGACGCCGGCGATGTTGGTGCCGGCGGCGACGGTTTGCCCCGTGCGGACGTAGATGCCGGTGGCGTAGACGTGGGCGTAGGCGCTGGTGATGCCGCCGCCGTGGTCGATGATGATGATGTTGCCGTAGCCGCCGTAGGGTCCGGCGTAGGTGACGGTGCCGGCGGCGGTGGCGTAGAGCGGGGTGCCGCAGGGGGCGCTGAAGTCGGCTCCGGCGTGGAGGCGGTAGTCGCCGTAGACGGGGTGGATGCGGTACCCGTACGCCTGGTAGAAGGTGTACGAGGTGATTGGTCGGGTCCACCCGGGCGCTGTCCCGCTGCCGCTGGGACGCGTGCTGCCGGCAGCGGGGGCGGACGGTGCGGGCGCTGACGCGGCAGGGCGCGACGCGGCTGCGGCTGCGGCTGCGGCGGCTGCCTGTTGGCGGGCGCGGGCTTCCGCGTCGGCTTTCGCTGCGGCAGCGGCGGCCGCAGCGCGGGCGCGGACGCCTGCTTCATAGCCCTGCTCGATGCTGAGCCGGTCATCGCGCAGCGTCGCCAGCTGGGCACGCATCGTGCTGACGTTCTCCCGCTCGCTCGCCTCCGCGGCTGCCGCGGCTTCGCTGGCGGCGACGGCGGCATCGAGGGCGTCTTGCGCGGCGTCCGCGAGCTTCGTGCGGGCGTTCTTTGCGACGCGGGCTTGGGCGGCGAGGGCGCCGGCGGTTTTCGCCGCGGTGCTCGCGCGGGCGTAGAGGCCATCGACCTGCTCGCCGATTTTGCTCGACATGCTCAACCCCTGCAGGAACGCATCTGGGTCGTCCTGTCCGAGGATCGCGCCGGCACCGAGGCCGCTGCCGCCTGGTCGGGTGAGGGCCGCGGCGACTTGCCCGACGGTGCTGCCGAGCTCTTCGGATTCCGTTGTCGCGGCAGTCGTGCTCGCGGCGAGTTTCGCGTGCGCTGCGGTGGCTTGATCGAGGTCATCCTGCGCCGACTGGTAGGTCCGACCGGCGGCGTCAGCCCGGTCGTCGGTCGCTTGCGTTTTCTCCTGCAGCTGGTCGATCAGCCCGTTCAGCGTGCTGATCTGCGCCTGCTTGCTCTGCTCGCTGCCGCGGGCGGCTTCCACCTGATCCCAGGTCGGAAAGTCTGCCGCGCGAGCCGGCGTTGGCGCCGTGAGCGGGAGCAACAGCGTGAGGGCGGCTCCCGTGAGGATGACGTTCCGGCGAAGGCGCGGGATCCTTTGCACAAGAAATGACAGAGTCAGTTTGATCCGGCGCATATTCAGATTCCCGAGTAGCTGTGCAGGCCTTTGAAGAAGACGTTCACGACGGAGAAGTTGAACATGACCGCGGCGAAGCCGATGAGCGCCAGCCACGAGGACCGTGCCCCGCGCCAGCCGCGCGTCGCACGCGCGTGGATGTACCCGGCGTAGACGACCCAGATGATGAAGGTCCAGACCTCTTTCGTGTCCCAGCCCCAGTAGCGGCCCCAGGCCCGCTCGGCCCAGATCGCACCGGCGATGAGCGTGAAGGTCCAGAGGACGAAGCCGACGAGGAGTACACGGTAGGTGAGCACCTCGAGCCGGTCGGCGTCGGGCAGCGTCTCCATGAACCGGATCTTGTTCGAGGTGGTCCGGCCCTGGTGGTAGGTCTGCACCAGCTGCGCCACCGCGAGCCCAGCGCCGAGGGCGAAGAACCCGGTGCCGGCGATGGCCACGAACACGTGGATGACGAGCCAGTACGACTCGAGCGCGGGCACGAGCGGACGGACCGGCACGTAGTAGTTCACGGTGGCGATGCCGAGCAGGATGATCGTCAGGCCGGTGATGAAGACGCCGAGGAACTTGAGGTTCTGCCAGAGCTGCACGAGCAGGAAGATCAGGATGATCAGCGCCGTGCCGGTCAGGGAGAACTCGAACATGTTCCCCCACGGCACACGGTCGGCCGCGATCCCGCGGAGGACCACCGAGCCGACGTGCAGCACGAGCGCCAGGACGGTCATCGCCATGCCGACCCGCTCGAAGCGGGTGCCACGGCGGGACGAGCCGTCGCCGTCGGAGGACTGCGCGACGCGCTCCAGGACGACGGTGCCGCCCTGGACGGTCGCGACGGTCTTCTGCTCGGCGGCGGCCTTCGGTGCCCCGGCGCCCGAGGAGGCCGCGGCGACCTCGCCGGAGCGCTTCGCCATGTCGAGGGCGAACGCGATGAACGCGACGACGTAGACCGCCATCGCGGAGTACGTCAGCACGACCGAGTAGGTCGCGAGGTTTGTGGTCATGTTCATTCTGAGCTCCTGTTGGAGATGAGCGCGAAATGTTGCCGAGCAATGTCGTCGACAGCGCGCAGGAGGTTCGGATCCTCGCCGCGGGCAAGGCCCGCATACTCGAGGTTGTATTCACCGTTCTCGGAGTCGGCTTGCCGAAGCGCCTTGATCCAGATACGCCGACGCGGGACGAACAGCGAGGTCAGCAGTCCCAGCATTGCCAGGATCGCGAACGCGCCGACGAGAACCTGTGACGGGTCACGATTGATATCCAGCGACACGTACCGCTTCACACCGTCGAAGGTGATCGACCCGGCACCGTTCGGCAGGGTCTTCGTCTGCCCGGGCTTCAGCTCGATGCTCGCCGCGTCGGACTGGCGACCGGCGATCTGCTTGAGGCCCGACGTGTCGAGCGTGTACACGCTCCGCGGCACACCGTCGTCGAGACCGAGGTCGCCGGTGTAGACCTGCAGCGTCAGGAGCGGGTTCTGCGAGTCCGGGTAGGCGCTGGTGTACGCGCCGGTCGACAGCTTCGAGGCCGTCGGGTAGAAGAACCCGACCATGCCGAGCTGGTCCGGCACGGCGTCCGGCACCTTGATGACGCCGGTCGAGGTGTAGTTCGAGTCCTCCGGCAGGAACGGCACGACGTCCTTGAACGCCACGTCGCCCTTGCCGTCGCGCACCGTCACGCCCATGGCGTAGCCGTTGCCGAGCAGGTACACGTTCGTGCCGCCGACGCTGAGCGGGTCGTTGACGCCGAGGCGGCTGGTCTTCGCCTCGCCGCCCTTCTCCCTGCTGGTCACCGTGGCGGAGTAGTCGAGGGCCTGGCCGAGGGCGTCGAGGTTCCGCTCCTCGTACTTCGTGACGAACTTGTCGAGCGTCAGGTTGTAGCCCTTCAGGTCGGTCTGCTGGAACCAGCGGCCCGGGTTGAACGAGTCGTACGAACCGAGCACGTTCGAGAAGGTCTGGCCCTCCACCAGGAGCCGCTGTCCGGTGTAGCCGAACCCGCCGCCGACGCCGACGGCGAGCAGCACGCCGACGAGGGCTGCGTGGAACACCAGGTTGCCGGTCTCGCGCAGGTAGCCGCGCTCCGCGCTCACCGAGTCGCCGAACCGCTCGACGCGGTAGCCGGAGCGCTTCAGGATCGCCATCGCGCGCGTCACGGCGTGCTCGACGGACGGGAGGCCCGTGGCTGCGTCCGTCCCACCCGCTGCGGTGGTGACCGTGTCCGGGTTCACGGCGACACTGCGGTAGCCCGCCAGACGCGTCAGGCGCGCGGGCGTCTTCGGCGGACGGGTGCGGAGGGCCTGCCAGTGGTGCTTCGTGCGGGGCACGATGCAGCCGATCAGGGACACGAAGAGGAGCAGGTAGATCGCGGAGAACCACACCGAGGTGTAGGTGTCGAAGACCTGCAGCTTGTCGAGGACCGGGAAGAGCTGCGGGTGGTCCGCCTTGTACTGCACCACGCCGTTCGGGTCCGCCGTGCGCTGCGGCACGAGGGAGCCGGGGATCGCCGCGAGGGCGAGCAGCATGAGGAGGAAGAGCGCCGTCCGCATGCTCGTGAGCTGTCGCCAGAAGAACCGGACGTACCCGATCAGGCCGAGCTTCGGCTGGTTGACCTCGCCGCCGCCGCCGCCGTCGGCCGGTCCAGCACCGTCGACGTGGTCGGAGGGCCGCATCGGGTCGGACGCGGTGCCGTTCTCGATCCGGCTGTCGTCGGTCTCAGACTGCCGGGACATAGCTCTGGATCACCGCCCCGACGCTCGACATGACGGCCGACCAGATTCCGGTGACCATGAGCAGACCGATGACGATCAGGATCGCTCCTCCGATGATGTTGACGGTGCGCATGTGGCGCTTCACGGCACGGATCGCTCCCGTGGCCCAGCCGGCGCCGAGCGCGACCAGCACGAACGGGATGCCGAGGCCGAGGCAGTACGCGACCCCGAGCCACATGCCCTGCCAGGCGCTGCCCGACTGCACGCTGAGCAGGTTGATCGCGGCGAGGGTCGGGCCGAGGCACGGGGTCCAGCCGAGGCCGAACACGATGCCGAGCAGGGGGGCGCCGAGGAGCCCGGTGGCCGGGGTCCAGCTGGGCTTGATGGTGCGCTGCAGGAACGTGAACCGGCCGACGAACACGAGGCCCATCGCGATGACCACCACGCCGAGGATCTGGGTGATGAGGTCGCGCCAGCGGACGAGCCAGAAGCCGAGCGCGCCGAAGACCGTCGTGTAGGCCACGAACACGGCCGTGAACCCGAGGATGAACAGCAGCACCCCGAGCACCACGCGGCCGCGGCGCTGCCCGCCCTCCGCGACGCCGCCGACGTAGCCGAGGTAGCCCGGCACGAGGGGCAGCACACACGGGGACAGGAACGACACGAGCCCCGCGAGCAGCGCCACCGGGAGGGCGACGAGCATCTGCCCGCTGAGGATCGCGTCGGAGAAGGGGTTGCCGCTCATGGGGTCAGGACGCCTTGAGCTCGTCGCTGACCAGGGTGTCGAGGATGCTCGTGCCGTCGACGGCGCCGAGGACGCGGGCGGCGACCCGGCCCTTGCTGTCGAGGACGATCGTCGCGGGGACGGCGTTCGGCGCGATCTGCCCGGACAGTGCGAGCTGCATGGTGCCCTTGTCCGCGTCGAGCACCGTCGGGTAGTCGACCTTGAAGGTGCGCTCGAACGCGGCGGCGGTGGCCTTCTGGTCCCGGACGTTGACGCCGATGAACTGGACGTTCTTGTCGGTGTACGCCGCATGCACCTTGTTGAGGTACTTCGCCTCGGCACGGCAGGGCGGGCAGCTGGCGTACCAGAAGTTCAGGACGACGACCTTGCCGCGCAGGGCCTTGGCCGAGATCGTCTCGCCGTCGGAGGTCGTCGCGGAGAAGTCGACCGCGTCGGTGCGCTTGTCGGCGGCGACCTCGGTCACCGCACCGTCACCGGAGATGTAGTTCTGCGTGGTCCCGTTGCCGTACTGCTTCGACAGGGAGTCGTTGCCTGAGGAGCATCCGGCGAGGACGACGGAGAGCGCGATCGCAAGTGCGACGGTTGCCCCACAACGTCTCATCAATCTGCACTCCGCTCTGAAATCGGCCGACGCGAACACGCGGGGACACCCTGTCCGAAGCTGTTCAGAATGAGGCACATGTTGGTGAAGGCGACGGGTGCTGTGATGGTCACAGCGTCCGGCCCGCGTTGGCCCTGAGCCATGCAATGGGGTCGACAGGGGTGCTGCCACCGAGCATGACTTGCAGGTGCAGGTGCGCTCCGGTGCTGGCGCCGGTGTTGCCGACGAGGCCGACGAGTTGCCCGACGGCGACGCTCTGCCCGACGCGGAGTGGGGACGAGCCGTAGATCATATGGGCGTAAAGGGTGGAGATGGTCTGTCCGTCGATCTGGTGGTCGATGATGACGTACTGGCCGTACTCCGGGTGCGTCGCGGAGACCCGTACCGTCCCCGCGGCGACTGCGCCGATGGGGGTGCCGGCGCCGGGGGTGATGTCAGCGCCTTGGTGCATCGACGAGCATGCTGCGCACGGCGCGGTTCGGGCACCGAACGGTGAGCTGATGCGGATCTGCCCCGGGAACGGCCAGCGGATATCGCCGGCGCCGGTATTCACGATGGCACCCGACTGTGCGGGGCTCGGGGCCGTCGTCGAGGCGGTGTTGGAGCTGCTCGTGGTGGTCTTGGTGGTGATAACCGGCTTCGGAGTGGGCTTGGTGACGGTGTAACCGTCACGGTCGATGGACACGGTGACGCCCGTGGCGGTAAAACTCTGCCCCGTCGCGACCGGGTTGACTCCGGGGAGCACGGTCGCTGGTCCGGTGGAGGCCTGGGCTGGAATCGCGGCGGTAGTGAACAGAGCCAGGGCTGCCGCCGCCCCGGTGAGCGGAAGCGCAGCAAGGGCACGCGAACGCATGGTCCGCAGCGGCTCCGCCACTCTCCGAGGGGGTGCAGGGAGCGGCCGCGGGATGGCCGCGGTGCTGGAAAGGGCGGTCGCGGCCGCGCGTTCAGCGGCGAGGGCTTCCCGCCGGGTCAGGGGCGTAGGCATGGGCGTGGGGACGTTTGCACGGTGCTGCTGGGGCACTGAAAGGCTCCAAGAAACGATGGGCCGGTTGCGGCCGAAGGGTGGGACGTCGAGCGGAACTCGAAGCAGGGAAAGAGTGGGCGGCCGATCGTGGGGCCCGGCGGGGGGGGGGGGCCCCCCCCCCCCCCCCCGCCCGGGGGGCCCCCCCCCGCGCCGGGGGGTGGTGTGGGTGGTTTGGGGGG
>JASCOJ010000046.1 GCA_029959645.1 Microbacteriaceae bacterium PS02332
GTCGAGCACCACACCAGCGCCGTCGACATGGCCAAGACCGAAGTCGACAAGGGCAAGAACACCGACGCGGTCGCGATGGCGAAGTCGATCGTGTCGCGCCAGACCGAGCAGATCACCCAGATGAAGGACATGCTCAAGGCCCTCTGAGCCCCGGCGTGGGGGGGGGCCGGGGGGCCCCCCGCCCCCCCGCCCCCCCCCCCCCCCCCCCGCCCCCCCCCCCGGCCGCCCGCCGCGGCCCGCCGGGGGGCCCCCCCCCCCCCCCCCCCCCCCCCCCCCCCCCCCCCACGACCGGTCCCACCCACTGCTCCCGCCCGTTTCGCGCTCGGGCACCCCACCTTTCGGCCTGTCGACCACCATCACTCTTGGAGCCTGTCCGTGCCCCAGCAGCACCTCCACACCCCCACTCGCCTCACACCCCTGACCCGCCGCGAAGCCCTCGCTGCCGAACGAGCCGCGCGCTCCAGCGTCCGTCGCCCGGCAATCACCAGCGCACCACGGCCGGTGGCGCGGCCGCTTCCTACCGTGACGACGCGACCTACGGCACCGGTCCGCTCATTGCGATCCCGCGTGCTGACCGTGGTCCCGATCACCGGCGCGGCTGCGGCGATGGCACTGTTCACCGCTGCCGCCGCGCTGCCCGCGCAAGCAACCACCGGTCCCGCAGTCGTCGTGCCCGGGGTCGCTCCCGTCGCCGCAGGCCAGAGCTTCACCGCGTCCGGACTGGCGCTCGCGGCCGACCGTGACGGGTACACGATCACCAAGCCAGCACCCAAGCCCGTCATCACCAGAACCGCACCCGCCCCAGGGGCAACGACGATCGGCTCCATCGCAACGAAGCAGAGCACCCCGGTGACCACGGGCGGCACGATCGTGAACACCGGAACTGGGGACATCCGCTGGCCCGTCGCCGGTGCCACCACGGTCAGCTCACCGTTCGGTCCCCGCAGCGCCCCGTGCGCAACCTGCTCGTCCATCCACCAAGGCGCCGACATCACCCCCGGCGCCGGCACACCCATCGGAGCCGTCGCCGCCGGCACCGTCCGCGTCTCGACAACGCACCCCGAGTACGGGCAGTACGTCATCATCGACCACCAGATCGACGGCCGGCTCGTCTCCACCCTCTACGCGCACATGATCTTCGGTTCCTCCCCGCTCCGACCAGGTGACACCGTCGCCGTCGGCCAGCTCGTCGGCCTCGTCGGCAACACCGGCGCCAGCACCGGCGCCCACCTCCACCTCCAAGTCATGCCCGGCGGGACCACCCCCATCGACCCCATCGCCTGGCTCACCGCAAACGCAGGACGAACACTATGACTCCTCGATTCCGCATCGCAGGTACCGATGACACCGACCAGACCGCGAAGCAGCCGCTCGCACGGCACCTGACCCGCCGTGCGGTCCTCGCGGGGGCGGCAACAGCATCTGGCGCAGCCGTCCTGGCCGCCTGCGCCCAGCAGAGCAACAACACGTTGGTGTTGCCGACCGACCCAGTGATCGCACGAACCGAGCAGCGCAGAGCATCCGACGGACGGGTGCGCAGCTACACACTTACCGCCGCCCTAACCTCAATCGACCTCGCCGGCACCACCGCGACAACCTGGGCGTACGGTTCGAACGTTCCTGGTCCGCAGCTCCGAGTGACCGCCGGCGACACGATCGACGCCGTCCTGCACAACACGCTCCCTTCGGCCACATCCATCCATTGGCACGGCCTCGCCTTGCGCAACGACATGGACGGGGTGCCGCCCGCAACGCAGACAGCCGTCCCATCCGGCTCGTCGTTCCGCTACCGCTTCAAGGTCGACCAGCCCGGCACCTACTGGCTTCACCCGCACGTGGGCCCGCAATTGGACCGGGGCCTCTACGCGCCCCTCATCGTGGACGACCCCCACGAGCCAATGCAGTACGACGACGAGTGGGTCATCGTTCTCGATGACTGGCTCGATGGCGTCACTACAACACCCGACACCGTCGTCAAAGAGCTCCAGAAGAGCGGGATGGGCGGGATGGGCGGCATGGGAGGGATGAGCGGCATGAGCGGCATGAGCGGCATGAGCGGCGATTCCGGCTCGTCGGCACCCACACGGAAGGGCAACCTGCTTTCCGGGACGAACTCCGACCTGCTCGGTGGCGACACCGGCGACGTGTACTACCCCTACTACCTCATCAACGGACACCCGAAACAGGACCCGCAGACGTTCTCCACCAAACCCGGCAAGCGCATCCGTCTCAGGATCATCAACGCCGGCGGCGACACAGCATTCAGGCTGACTGTCCAGAACCACCCACTCACCGTCACCCACACCGACGGTTACCCCGTGAAGCACCAGCTCACCGACGCAATCCTGCTGGGCATGGGTGAACGCTACGACGCCCTCGTCACCGTTCAAGACGGTGCGTTTGCCGTCATCGCCGAAGCAGTCGGGAAGAACGACCGAGCCGTCGCGGTGCTCCGCTCCAACCCGTCAGCCAGAACTCCAATCCTCTCCGACGCACAACCAGAAGGAACACGGACGCTCAACGCGCTCCAACTCCACGCAGCCAGTGACGTCAACCTTGACAGCAAGCGCGTCGACAGGACGGTCGATCTCGCCCTCACTGGAGGGATGTCCCGCTACGACTGGGGATTCAACGGGAAGCAGTTCTCCATGAGCGACCCGCTCAAAAACGCCGCCGTCGTTCGCCAGGGAGAACGCGTTGCGCTTCGCTTGCGCAACAAGACGATGATGTGGCACCCGTTCCATCTGCACGGCCACACATTCCAACTCCCGAACAGCGGGGCCCGCAAGGACACCGTCATCCTCAAGCCGATGCAGGAGATCGCTGCCCTGTTCGACGCCGACAACCCCGGCGTCTGGGCTGCCCACTGCCACAACGTCTATCACCAGGAAGCCGGCATGATGACGTTCGTCGGGTACGCAAAATAGTTCGCGACCGTCACACCTGAACACGGTTCGCATCCCTCATCCATCCACCAGGGCGGCGACATAAACCCCGGCGCCGTCCGCGTCTCGGATACGGGCAGAATGTCATCGTCGACCACCAGACAGCCCCGTGCAGCGGCCGCGATCGGCTATCGGACGTTCGAGGAGCTGCACCACTCCCCCGGAGCTGCCAGCGCGCCGGGTGTCCGGATAGGTGGTCCGAAATAGGTTCCGGTGACGGTGCCCTATGTGAGACTGGCGGCATGGACAGCGGATGGGCTCTCGGGTACGCAAGGGTGTCGACGGACGGACAGGATTTGACGGCACAGACCGACGCTCTCGTGGCGCTCGGAGTGCCGGCGGATCGCGTGTTTACCGACAAGGGCATGACGGGCACTCGACGGGACCGGCCGGGCCTCAACTCGGTCTTGGCCGCTTGCCGCCCCGGGGACACATTGGTCGTGACGAAGCTCGATCGCCTCGCGCGGTCGCTACGCGACGCGACAGACATTGCCGAGGAGCTGACGCGGCGGGAGGTTCGACTGAACATTGGCGGAGCGGTCTACGACCCCACGGACCCGGTGGGCCGGCTGCTGTTCAACGTCCTAGGCATGGTGGCCGAGTTCGAGTCCGACCTGATCCGAGCGCGCACGCGCGAGGGCATGGCAACGGCGAAGGTCCGCGGCAAGTTGAAGGGCCGGAAGCCCAAGCTCTCCCCCGCCCAGGAACGGCACCTAGGGCGTGTCTGACAAAGGGCCTGCTCATGGGCCATGGTGGCTGTTGGGGTAAGCGGTCGCTCGCTGTGGTGAACTGTTGAGTATGGGCGGGGATCAACAGTTCGTCGTTCCAGCTGGGGTTCTCAATGCTTTCGAGACCGGCAACGACGCGACCCGCGAATGGGCAAGTGTGTTGTCGTCGGTCGCTGGCGACTTTCTTCAAGATTGGGAGCTTCGACCGGAAGGTGTGGTCCGATCGGGGGAGGCGGGGATCGTCGTGCCGGTGCGTCGCACCGACGGGACGCAGGCAGCGCTGAAGTTGCAAGTGCCGCGCGCTGAAACAACGGCTGCGATCCTCGGCCTCGTCCGATGGGACGGCCGTGGGATAGTCCGCCTCCTAGACAGCGACCCCGACCGCGGCGGAATGCTGCTCGAGCGCCTCCATGGTGATCGCACCCTCGAAGCCGTCGAAGACGACGACAGCGCTGTTCGTGTGGTCGGCTCGCTCCTGGCGCGCTTGCACAGCACGCCTGCCCCCAACGGGCTTCCCCGTGTCGGAACGATCCTCTCTGGGATGCTGGACGACGCGCCCGCAGCGATGCACACACTTGAGGGCGAGGACCGGTCTCGGCTTCATCGATGGATGCGCAGAGTCACCGAGCTCGAAGCCGAGCCCGGGAATCACCTGCTGCACTGGGATTTGCACTATGGCAATGTCCTCGCAGCCGACCGTGAACCCTGGCTAGCAATCGATCCGGAGCCTCTCGTCGGCGATCCTGGGTTCGATCTTTGGCCTGCCCTGGACAGCGGGTGGAGCACCAATGACACCGTCACTGACGCGCCACGCATCGTGCGACGACGCTTCGATATCCTCACCGAGATGCTCGACCTCGACCGTGGTCGTGCAGCGGGGTGGACGGTTGCTCGCCTGCTGCAGAACACGCTGTGGGATATCGAGGACGGGCATACCGCCATCAGCACGTCCGCGAAAACGGTGGACGACGCTCTCGCCTCCTTCGGTGCGTTCGGCAAAGGTTGAGCGTGCGGCGCTGGGACACTCGACACATGTCGCGGTTTCAGATGCTGTCGGATGCCCAGTGGTCACTGATCGAGGGGATGCTGCCGCGTACAACGGGCCGGCCCGGTAGGAGGTTCTCGAACGCGAGGCTGATGGTCGAGGCGATCGTGTACCGCTATCGGTGCGGGATTGCATGGCGGGATCTCCCGGAGGTGTTCGGGCCGTGGCAGACGGTGTGGACATGGCATCACCGGATGGCGACCGACGGCACATGGGACAAGGTCCTCGCCAAGCTGACCGCTGCCGCCGACGCTGCGGGGTTGATCGACTGGTCGCTCTCGGTGGACTCGACCATCGCCCGCGCGCACCAGCACGCGACCAACACGACTCGCACCACGGGGGGCTGAGTCGAATTACACGAATCCGCTGATCGAGCCGCCTGATCACGGGATCGGCCGCTCCCGCGGCGGGCTTTCGACGAAGATCCACCAGCTCGTCGACGGCAACGGGCTCCCGCTTGTCACCCTGATCACGCCCGGGCAGGCCGGTGACTCGCCGATGTTCTTGCCGCTCATGGCGCAGCTGCGCGTCGCCCGCGACATCGGCAGGCCGCGGACCAGACCCGACGCCATCCGCGGCGACAAGGCGTACTCGTCCCGAGCGATCCGCGGGCACCTGCGCGCCCGCAGCATCAAGGCCGTGATACCTGAACCCGACGATCAGAAAGGGCATCGCAAACGGCGCGGTTCCCACGGCGGCCGCCCGGTCGGGCTCGATGCCGCCGACTACAGGAACCGCAACGTGATCGAACGCCACTACTGCCACACCAAGCAATGGCGCGGCCTCGCGACCCGCTTCGACAAGCACGCCGTCATCTACCGCGCCGCCGTCGTCCTCAACGCCGTCATTGCATGGACCCGCGCTTTGTCAGACACGCCCTAGTGGCGCTCCACCGTGCCGGCGATCACTCGATCGCGGAGCTGGTCGAGCTGTTCGGCATCGGCCGAGCGACGGTGTACCGGGCTCTCGACCGCAACCCGGTCGACGTCTCCGCTGACGTCACGCTCCCCCGCGTTGGCGACTGACCACTACTTGTTACAGCCGCTCTAAGCGAATGTGCTGTGGATAACTACACGGTTGTAACACTTTTTTGTGCCTCTTTCGGCGCGATTCTCCTGGCCGCAAGAGCCTGCTGCATCGGCTTGTTGGCGCGGATCGAGGCACTGCACCCTCACTGCGACACGCCGTAGAGGCGAGTTGCTAACACTCGACAGCCTCGTTCAATGGCACCGGTCTGCTTTATGCTTGAAGATGCCCACCTGGGCATGAAACGACCTCCCTGGATCAACGTGTTAGTGGCACGTCGGGGAGGCCGAATCAATTTTCAGAAAACCAAACCAAGGATCTCAAATGGAAAAAATTTTTGAGAAGTTGATCGGGCTCACCGATCGTATCGCGCTCAGTCCAAACATGTCCAACGCCGGCCGTAATGCCGGCGTGTACGGAAAAGCTGCGGTGGTGCTCGCATACGCGTGCCTCGTGCACGAAGCGGCTCCCGTCGTACTCGCGGTCTTGACGGCGGCGAACCTGGCGTAGCTGGCGTAGTGGAGGGCCAGGCGACTCGTTGTCGCCTGGCCCTTTTCGACAGCTGCGGCTAGCGAGTGCTAGCTACTGATAGCGAGCGCTAGCACTCGCTACTCCTCCGGCGCGCGCCAGGCGTAGTGCTCCCGGGTGGCGATGAGCCATGCGCGATCATCGACGAGCTGGGCGGCAATCGTTGAACGCACCTCGGGTGTGCAGACGTCGAGCTGACTCGTGATCGAGTCGGCTATTTCGCGCCAGTAGCGCAGCTCGTTGTACGTGGTCGTCTGCTCGCTCTGCGGGTACAGCTCGGGAAGGTCGGTCAGCCGGGCCCGGAGCTGATGCATGGTCGAGGAGAACTGATCGTAGGAACGCACGACGTCGGCCTCGGTGCTTCGGAGGCCGACGCCGGTCATCAGTTCGAGCATGCCGGCTCCGAGCCCTGCGTCGAAGTCTTGGGCGCGGGCGACGTCCACCATGCGTGCTGCGGCCCGTCTCCCCCGCCATGCGTCGATGAGGTCGCGGATGCTGCGGTGAGCCATTGATCCCCCTTCGCTGCTAGCGGGTGCTATCAGGAGATAGCACCCGCTAGCAATCGCTATCGCTGTTCGAGCTGGTCAAGGCCAATCTGCATGGCCTTGATCATGAGGTCCTGCATCTTGTAGCGCTCAGCACGCCTGTAGGCGATGATCCGATCGCGCAGCTCCTCCTCGCCAGCCCAACGGACGATGCTGGACGCTGGTGGGGCCTCTTCGTCTGCGGAGGCCGTGCGGGGCGTTGTTGCGCGCTGCCTGGTGGGCGGGGTGGGGGCCGGCGGTCCGGCGGGCTCGGGGCGCAGCTCGGCGGCGGCTCCGAACGCGGCGATCGCGTCGGGGTCGACCGGCGGGTTCTTCTTGTTCCGTGCGATGGGCATTACGCGTAGACCTCCGCCACTAGCTCCTGAATCTCGCCCCGGGCCTTCTTGCCTGGGGCTCCTGCTACCTCGATCACGCCTCGACCGTCCGCGAGCGAGTCCCGGTACGCCTTCCGGAGGTACAGGACCGTCTCTAGCGGCTTCACCTGCGGGAACTCCACGATGAACTCGGCCACATCGACCGTCTCAGTCTCGTTGTGGTTCGTGGGAGCCTGGCTGATGAGGCTCCGCACCTGTAAATCGGGGTTGAAGTCGTGCGCGGTGTCGATCACGTCGGTGAACTCCTCCAACGTCTCGACGTCGAGCTGGCTCGGTCGGAGAACGACGATCATCACGTCGGCCGCGGTCATGGCCGTTCGCATCTCGGTGTTGTCGTCGCCTGCGGCGTCGACGATGACGTGGTCATAGTGCTGGTCGAGGTCGAGGATCGTCGCCCGGACGTTGCCCTGCTTCTCGACGAGGGTCATGGTGGGCTCGTGGCCGGCATCAACTCGACGTGCGTGCCACTTCGCGGCGCTCCGCTGCTTGTCGACGTCGACGAGGATCACGCGCGAGCCCGCGTGTGCGAGTGCGGTCGCTGTGTTGATCGCGGCGGTGGTCTTGCCGGCCCCGCCCTTGGTTCCTCCGAAGAGAGTAATCACGACTCCCCTCCCTTCTGCTATCAAACGCTAGCAACTCGGGTGCTAGCGTCTGCTAGCTCCTGCTATCAAACGCTAGCAGGCTCGGCGCTTGCTATCAACTGCTATCGCTCGCTATCTCGCATCAGATAGCAAGTGCTAGCAAACCGGCCACGGCCCCCTCAGTGGCAAGGGGGAGCGAAGCGGACCCGCGTGCAGCCGGCTCAGGCCCTCACGAGGCCACCGGCGGCCGACGTCGCCTCGGCACCGAGGGGTAGTCCTTGCGCATCTGCTCGATGACAGCGGCAATTGCGTCGGCATCTTCCGCGATCCGCTCGCGCTGGCGCCGCTCCTCGGCGCGCTCCGCTGCCTGACGGGCGAGCCGTGCCCGTGTCTCGGCCGCCGCGCGCTCATGCCGGCGGCGGTTCGGCTCGGGCTGCTCGTCAAGCGTCGCGCGGAGCAACCATGCGTAGTAGGCCAGTGGGCTCCGCTGCTTGCCGAGTTCGGCTGGGGCGATGCCGTGTGCGGCGCTGTAGGCGTCCACGGCGGTTTTCAGACCTTCGCCGGTCCAGTCGGTGGCGTCGACGCCGATCCGGGCCAGGAGGGCGCACACAGCGCCGATGTGGCGTGGCTGGCCCCTGTAGACCCGGAGGCGGGGGAGTGCGTCAACGAGCTGGGCTGCGAGCTGCTGCGTTGCAAGCGGCCACGGCTTGCGTGAGCCGCCCCTTCGCTTCTTCGTCCTCGGCTGAGGCCGCGGAGCGGCCGTCTCGCGTGCGACAGCACGCGTTGTCTTGGTCTTATCAACGTAGGTCAAGTGCATAGGTTGAGTTGCGTTAACCACGTTGTGAACGTGAGTAGATCCTGCGTCCCTACGGGACGCGGGTAGGTCGCCACTGTCCACAGGGTGCTGCGATCCACGAGGGAGCGTGAGGGCCCGGACGGAGGCTGCGCGGATCTGTGTGCGGCCGTGTGCAGCCCGTGCGGCCGCCCGCTCGTCGTTGGTGAGGTATCGGCCCGGTGCGACCGTGACGGCGAAGCCACGGGCCGCCAGGAGGGCGCGGGCGCGCTCGGCGGTGCGCTCGCCTACGCGTGCGGTCGCGGCGCATCGAGCGTTCGACGTCGACAGGCTGCGGCCCGTGGCGTAGTCGGCTGCGTCGCGGTCGGCCTTAGCCACGGCGAGGTAGCTCGACACGCTGATGCGTGCAGCTCGTCGGGCTGCGTCGCCCTCGGGGGAGCTGAGGTCGTCCATCACGGCGTCGAACCAGGCCGCGCCGGACGTCCACGCGGCGATCCCGCGGTACACGTCGGCGTCGACGTTCAGCGACCACGATGCCGCCCGCCGAGGGGTAGACGGTTCGGTCCCCGCTTCTGGGGACGTCGGGGCGTGCGAAACGCCGGAAACATGGGACTGCACAAGGGCAGGGGAGGGCGTTATGATGACTCCTGTACGTCAGCGCGTACGCCGAAGGCCCGGCCTGCAAGCCGGTTCTTCTTCCTGAATCGCCCTAGACCTCTCGGTCGCCAAACTCTCGAGGTCTTGGGCGCGAATGCTTCGGGCCCCCTGCTACGGCAGGGGGCCTCTTTCGTTATGCGGGGTCGATAGGCAGCTCCTGGCTACGGTCCTTCTCGGGCAGCCACGACGGCCGTCCGTTCTCGGTCAGCTCGGTCTCGACGTGCTCGACGACCAGCTCGAACAGGACCGCCGCGGAGACGTGGCTGTCCTGGGCGATCTTCTTGAACCGGTCGCGGTGGTCGCGCTTGACGTCCCACCCCAGTCCCACGACGTCGCGGCCGCGGGTGCCCCGTTCGCGCCGAAAATCGCTCATGGCCCGACTGTATATCTAGGCCTAGTGAACCCGGGACATTGTGCGGCGTGTCGGTGTCGCTAGTTGAACTGGCGGCTGGCTGCGCGCATCCGGCCGATGCGGGCGAAGAACGCCGTGGCGAGGCCGAGGGCGACGAAGATCGCGGCTACGCCGCTGACGACCTGGCCGACGTAGTACGTCGCCGGCAGGGCCAGGGTGATGAGCCCGAGCACGAAGCGGACCACGGCGAGCCCGAACCCGACGAGCAGGAACATCGAGGTCGCCTTGGTGGCGCGCTGCGTCGACGTGCGGCCCTTCCAGACGTGGGGGAGGAGCAGGGTGGCGATGTACGCCGGGTAGGCCGTGGCAAGCGTCGAGTACAGGCGCACGAGCGGTTCCCCGAGGTTGTTCACCAGGTCGGGTGCGGAGCTGCTGGTGTGCACCAGGGCGAAGATGACCACTTCTGCGAGGAAGACGCCGAGGAAGACGAGGGCGCCGGGCAGGCCGGCGATTCGGCGCTGAGTGGTCGGCGCGTTCCACGCGCGGGCCACCTGCGTGCCGGCGAGCAACAGGCCGGTGAACAGTGCCAGCTTGGCGATGAGATCGACGAGATTCGGGATCGGAGAGAGCCGGTCGAGCGTGGCGTAGGCGTCGGGGGTGATGAGCGCGAATGCGACGACGATCGCGGCTGCGGAGGACGCGATGAGCACGTTCCGGCCGCGGATCGCGCTCGGGAGCCGGGTCAGGGCGAGAGCTGCGAGCACTACGGCGATGAGGTAAGCGGTCAACATGGTCAGCCCAGCGTTTCTTCGATTCGGCGCGCTTCCGCGCTGTCTGCTGCGAGGCGTCGTGCGCCACGCTGTGCGGCCGCGAGACGCGCCTGCACCAGGTCGTTCAGGGCGACCGCCGATAGGTGCGTGATCGCGTGCGAGCGCGCACCCTCGGGCCAGCCGGCCTCTTGCAGCGTAATGACGCCACCTACGGCGAGCCCGCTCGTCAGTGACGTGTTGGCGATGCGGGCCGCCTCGACCAGGTGGCGCGGTCGCATCTTGTTGCTCGTGATCTGCGCGGAGAGATTCGGGGGAGCGATCCCGAGCCGTTCCGCGAGGTCCCGGCGAATGTGTCCCGGGTCCACCGCGTCGATCCACGTCCTGAGGCCATCCGGTTGCGGTGGGTCCTCCCACACGTGGACACCTGACAGGGCCGCTGGTGATCGACGGCGAAGCAACTCGATCGTGGCGTCGGTCAACGTCACCTGAGACAGCACCTCGACCGGCAGTGGCGGGCGCATCGAGTCGTGCAGCTCGGCGTACTCGTCGAAGCTCGACAGTGCGACCACCGGCTCCATCCCCACCGCACGGGCCGCGGCAACGACGACGTTCTCGCGGACGCGGCCGCGGAGGAGCTGCGCCTGCACGGTGGTGCGGCTGACCCCGATCGCTCGTGCCAGCGGCAGGGCTGCCGAGGGCAGGTCGACGGTGCTCGCCCAGTGCTTGAAAGCAGCAGCCGCTACGGACACGGGCGCTCCTTTCCTGGGGCCAACGAGCGGGGTACGGGAGGGTCGCCCCTCCGGGGGACCGGGTGCCCGGTATGGATCAAGTGTCGCAGGGACTATGTATTGTTGGCACCCGTTAGGGGGTCAAGACAGGTGCTGAATCAGTGTGTCTCGGAGGTCGTGGATCGCTTCGCGGTCCGCGGACCAGTAGATGATCGGGCCGCGTCCACGGGGGTGTGTGGCGCGCCGCTCGTGGATCAGGCCGGCCTCGGTGAGAGCCGCCAGGTGGTAACCCACGGCGCTCCGCGTCAGGCCGAGGGCCTGCATGACGTCCTTCGCTGTGACGTCCTGGCCATCCATGACAACGCGGAGCGTGTGCAGTCGTGCCGGCGTGGCCGCGATCGCGATGCACGCCTCGTCGAGGCGTGCCGCGTCGTCGTCGGGAAGCTCGGGCACCCCCCTAGTTTACGGGCCAAGAGTTGCTAAGCTTTTAGATATAACAAGCCTTCGCAAATAACCGGCATCGAGTCGGACGAGCAGTGGAGACAGGAGAAGAAGATGAGCGATCCGAACCAGACCGGTGACGTGTTCGGCGCGGCCTCGCGGGCGAGCGACTACATCGAGGAGGACACGGTGGGCGCGGAGCGCCTGGGTCGTCGAGCCGCCCCGCGGTCGGAGGAGGCCACGGGCCTCCGTCCGATCCCGCCCATGCCGGCATCGCCGGTGCAGGCGGAGGAGCCCATCGAGCCGCCGCCCTCGCTGGCGGTCGTGTCAGATGACCACGAGGAGCAGACGGCGGCACGTCGTCCGGTGGACCGTGAGGCGTCCGCCTCCGTGCTGTTCGGGGGTGCAGCGCCCGTTGCACCCACTCCGGCGTCGGGGAAGGCCACGAAGGGCTTCCGGGGCGCGCTGGCGAGCATCGGCCTGCCGATCAAGCCGAGCGCGGCCGAGGCTGCGGAGCTGGCGGCCACGGCTGAGGCGGAGGCGCGTCGGGCCCGCAACGAAACGACGATCCGACAGGCGACGTGGACGCGTGCGGTGTCGATCCTGGTCAACAACCCGAAGGGCGGCACCGGTAAGACTCCGACGTCGCTGCTGTTGGGTGGCATCATCGCGTCGATCCGGGGCGGCTCGACCGCGATCGTCGAGTTCTCCGATGACCCGGGCGCGCTGAACTATCGCGCTGAGGGGAACCCGCGCCTCGGGCTCGGTGAGCTGGTCCGCGACGTCGAGCACATCAAGACCGCCGGGCAGCTCCACGGCTACACCGCTCCGCAGACGTCGTTCGCCAACGTGATCGCCTCGACCGGTCGCCGCGAGCGACTGACCGGTGAGGCGGTCCTGGCCGTGTCGAGCGTGATCGACGAGTTCTACGGCATCCGGGTCATGGACACCGGCAACCAGCCCACGTCCTCCGCGTTCCGCGGTGCCGTGGCGGTTGCGGACGTCCTGGTGATCCCGGTCCTGAACGCGGGCGACTCGGTGCTCGAAGCGATCCAGCTCCTCGACGAGCTGCGCGACGCGGGAGGGCAGCCGGCCGAGCTGGCTGACCGGGCGATCGCGGTGCGACTCACTGACGGTCGCCCCGAGAGCGAGTCGGTGCGCGAGGAGGTCGCGCGGCTGCTGCACGACGCCGGCGTGCGATCGCTGCACGAGATTCCCTACGACGAGCACATCGCCGCGCGCGGGCAGCTCACCCTCGGGTCCCTGAACCCGGCAACGCGTGACGCGTTCGCCGCGGCGGCCGCGGCCGTGGTCCGCACTCTGCAGGAAGCCGTCGCGCCTGCATCCACCAACAACCGGAAGGCCTGACCAATGCACACCCTCCTCATCGCTGCGGCGATCCAGAACCCGCTCGACGGCATCCTCCCGGACTTCTCGTTTGGCGGGCAGGAGTTCACCCAGCTCTGGCAGAAGCTCGTCGCGGCGGCATGGGCAATCGGGATCATCGTCTCGATCGTCTACCTGATCCGCGGGCTCGTCGAAATGGCCGGTGCCTCCAACGACATAAACCCCAACCCCCAGGTCCACGCCCAGGGGCGCGCAAAGGCGTTGAGCGCGTTCATCGCCCTGATCCTCCTCGCGGCGCTGGCGATCATCGTCGGCGTGACGCTCTCGCTCGCTGGCTGACCCACTCAGAAGGAGGCACACGATGCCGCGCATGTACTCATCCACCGGGCGGTCCCGGTGGCCCCTGGTCATCGGGGCTGCCGCGGCGGTCGTCATCGTCGGCGGGGGAGTGGTGTTCGCCACCACCCGCGGCGGCGAGCCGACCGCCGCGCCGACGTCGAGCACGCCGGCTCCGTCTGTGACTCCGAGCCCGACGTCGACCGGCTCCACCGGGGCCGGCGACGACGAGGACGCCGCACCGCCGACCGGCTGCCTCGGAGGCCAGGACCGGAACGCCGCGATGGTGCTCGCCGCCCAGAAGGCGGCGGGCCACAACTCCTACGGCGCGGTCGAGGTCGCGACGGCCTACTACCGGTTCATCTGGCAGTCGCCCGTACCGGCCTCGAGTGACGTTCAGACCGTCGAGTCGGACGTCATCAGCTCCGGCGCGGCCGCGGAGTACCGGGACCTTGCGGGGACCTACAAGCAGTACCCGAACGTCAGCAACGGTGACGTGGCGGACGGTACGCCGTTCCACCTGTCGACGACCAACGGGCTCTGGATGGTTGACCCCAGCTCGACCGCCGATCGAGTGACTGTCAACGTGGCCGCCGGCTACGTCATCGACGGCGCGCTGAGTCCCACCAAGTCGACGGCCCAGGGCTTCGTCATGGTGTGGCAGGACGGGGCCTGGCACGTCGATGGGGGCGCGAAGCCCGACGCGCAGCAACTCGCCAACGGCGGTGTGCGGTACACGGGGGGCTGCTGATGACCGGGCAGGTTGTCCTCGCGGCCGCTGACGACGACAAATGCACGAACATCGTCACCTGCACGGTTGACAAGGGGAAGGACATCATCGGCGGTGCCGTGAACGGCACTAAGGACGTCATCAACACCGCGCAGAGCGTCGGTGAGTTCTGGTCGGACCCGGCGGGGAACACGTACAAGGCGCTGCGTGACGCGGCCAAGGGGCTCTCGGACAGTGTGCTGCCGGCGCTGACCCATGCGACGCTGCCGGACCTGACGGCGGACTGGTTCATCAACGCCTACAAAATCTCGTTCGCGCTGTCGATCTTCGTGTTCGTCATCATCCTGATTCCACAGTTCATCAACACCGCTCGGGGGCGGCAGTCGGGACAGGAACTCGTCGAGACGCTGACTCTGTACGGGCCGGTGTTCATCGTCGGGGCGATGTTCGGGCCCGCGGTCGGGGCGTTCCTCGTGAAGTTCTTCGGGGCCCTCTCGGACTCGCTCATCAAGACCATGCTGTCCACGACGTCGAGCAGCATCGTCGACCAGTTCTCGAAGATGCTCGGGGACGGCGATGCATCAGGGATCGTCGGCGGTGCGGTCATCGGCGCGATCCTGATGTTCTTCATGATCCTGGCGCTGTTGCTCGCGCTGCTCGTGCTGATCGTGCAGCTCATCACCCTGTACTTCTCGGGCGTGCTGTTCCCGCTCGGCTGGGTTTGGATTGTCGACAAGCGGAAGCGCTCGTTCGGGCAGAAGATCCCGATGGTGTGGCTCGGCATCCTCGCCGCGCACCCACTGCTGTTCTTCCTGCTCGGCGTGACGTTCTCGTTTGTGGGCGCGAACATCGACGTGTTCTCCGATCAGGCGAGCTTGCAAAAGACGGTCAGCCTCGTGGTGTCGATGCTGGCGCTGTTCATCGCCGGTCTGTCGCCGCTGCTGCTGTTCAAGTTCGCACCGATCCTGCCGATGGGTGGAGCTTCACCCGAGGGCGGGCCCAGCATCGGCGCGAACTCACCTCAGGAAGCCGACAAGCGCTACGGCGGTCCATCGAGCGACGCCGGCAACTCCGGTCCGTCGACGTCAACGCCCAGCTCCACGTCGTCGACGTCGGGCGGCGAGGAGTCGCAGGCCACCCCGACAGGCGGTGGTGGTGGCGGCAAGTCCACCGGCGGGTCGGAGGACACCGCCAGCTCGTCGATTAAGGACGCGGCGTCCTCAGGAGGCGGCAAGGCAGGGGCCGGCGCAGAGGCCGGGACCGGTGCCGGCGCGAAGGCCGGCGCGGGAGCTGCGGGCGGCGCGGCAGGGGCCGAGGGCGGCGCTATGGCCGCCGGAGCGGCCGAGTCGTCGACGGGCGTCGGGGCCGCTATCGGTATCCCGACGATGATCGCGGCCGGCGCGAAGGCCGGCATCGATAAGGCCAACAGCGCCGCGACGTCCGCAGCCGACATGGCCGCGGCCCCGGTGGAGGACCACCAGGAGCAGTACGGAAAGGACTCGACCCATGAGTGACGTCCAGGAGAGCACGACGCACGTTCGGTTCGTCGGCGGGGAGGCGGGGCACCGGTCGTTCTTCGGTGGCACCCACTCCAAGACGCGGATCGTCGGCATGGCGATCTTCGTTGTTGGCGGCATGGTCGGGATGGTCTTTGGCGGGGGCATCCCCGTCCTGATTGCCGCCCTGGTCGGCGTCGGAGTGACGATGCTCGTCACTCAGCGCACCCACAACGGCACGATCCAGGAACGGCGCCGGAAGCGGGCGCGCTGGGCGGCCCGGAAGCGCCTCGGTACGGACGTGTTCAAGCCGTACAACGTCGCTGTCTGGGACCAAATTCAGTCCGCACTCGCCAGCTCGAACAAGGCGGAGCGACGCGCTGCTGAGGTCGACGCGCGGCAGATGCGCGCCAACCCGGACGGGTCGGACGGGATGGGCTGGTTGCAGTACGGGTCGAACATGCCGGGCATCGCCTGGCACGCGCCCGTGGGTGAGCAGCAGTACCTCTCGGTGGCGTTCTCCGTGTCCGGGCAGCTCCGCGGCATGGAGACGGCCGGGGCGCTGAACCGGGCTGCGACGTCGTGGGGGAAGTTCCTCGCGCACCGGTCCGCTCCGGTGTCCCTGATCCGCGACGTGCAGACCCTCACCCGCGTTTTGCCACCCGACACGGCGAAGCACGACATTTGGTACGACTCCAAGCGTGAGCCGCGCGAAGCGGCGGCCTCGCTCGCGCTCTACGACGCGCAGCAGGGCTCCTATGCGGAGGTCCGCGGCCGCGCCGCGGCCGACGCGATGGTGCAACGGCACTTCGTTGTCCTGTCGTGGCCGCTGACTCCGGCGTTCACCGAGGCCGCAAAGAAGTACGGGCCCGGCCGCGACGGGTGGCGGGCGCTCATGGCCGAGCAGATCGAGGCGTCGCTGCACGGGCTCCGCGAGGCACGTATGGGTCAGGTGAACTACCTGACCGCGCGGCAGACGGCGGCCGTCATCATGCACCAGCAGAACCCGTCGATCCCGATTGATCTGCGCTCTGCGAAGCACATCACACCGCTGTCGGTGGGGATCGGCTCGCACGATGAATACTCGGCGCACGTCGTCGACGGCGGGTACGACCCGACCGTCCTCGCAGAGGGCGACCCGATCGAGGCTGCGCCGGCCGTGACCTGGTGGCACCGCACCGCGGCGATCCACGGTGAGAACCTGGCTTCGGCCGGGCGTTCGCCGCTGTGGACGCTCGACCTAATGATCGGCCGCGAGCTGGACTTCATCCGCTCGGTGTCCTTCCACATGCACCTGGTGCCGGCAGCTCAGGCGAAGGCGGCCGCACGGCAGGACGTCGTGCGCGACGCCGCCGGCCTGTACGCCCAGCAGAAGAAGGGCGTAATCGTCTCGGACGAGGCTCAGGGGCTCCTCGGAGCTGCGGAACGGCGTCGACGCGACCTCGCCGCGGGCAGCCACCACCACGGCGTCTCCTGGATCGGCTACGTGACCATCACCGCCGCGACTCGGGAGGACCTGGCGCAGGCGTCCCGCCGGTTGGAGAGCGTCTGCGACACCGGGCTCGGGATCGACCGCCTCGACTGGCAGGACTCGTTTCAGGGCGCTGCGTCCGGGACCACGTGGCCGATCGGCCGCGGGCTCCGCCCCGACAACATCACGACGGCCGCGCGCGTGATGAACACGCTCGCCGGCCGCGGCGACAAGGAGGCCCTGTCATGACCGACACCAAGAACCCCGCTCCGCACGGCAAGCGCGCGGCGGCCAAGGCCCCCTGGTACGCGAACGTGCCGGGGCTGAAAATCTTCGTTCCGCCGGAGGCTCGGCAGGAGGTCGTGATCGGTGAGGAGGTGCCCGCCACGGCGGTGTCCGTCCGCCGGCCCGTCGACGTGTCGCCGTTCGAGCTGCCCGGCGGGCAGCTCCGCACGTCGGCCGGGGCCGCGGCGCGTGGCTGGTACTCGCCGCGGCTGGCGGGGTCGCCGTCGACGACGCGGCAGGCGGAGATTCTGAACACGGCTGTCATCGGCAATCCGACCGGCGACGAGGGGATCGTGAACGGCCGCGACAACCTATCGCAGTCGATGATTTCCTACGACGCTCCGACCGCGTACAACGCGGAGCCGCGGCAGATTTCGTCCCCGAACGTGATTGTTCTCGGCACGGTCGGGTACGGCAAGTCGTCCCTCACCAAGACGGTCGGTGTCGCCCGCCCCCTGGGGCTGGCGAACCGACGCGCGGTCGTGTTCGACAAGAAGGACGAGGGCGGCGCGGGGGAGTACACCGCTATGGCGCACAACCTCGGGTCGGAGCCGCTGCGCTTCGACCCGGCCGGCGGGGGTATCCGGCTGAACCTGCTCGACCCGCTCATCATGCGCGGGTCGGGGTTGCAGGGGCAGATGGAACTCATCAACGCCGTGGCGCGGATCGCGCGCAACGACGTCCCCGCGACCGAGTGGGAGGAGAAGGCGACCCGGTTCGCGCTGCGCCGCATGTTCGAGCAGCACGGCAACTCGACACGGCCGCTGACCACCACAGACCTGATGCCGTTCCTCGGCCAGGTGCCGGACGACGAGGGCCTGACTGGTGCGTCCGGCGAGCGGTTCCACCAGGCCGGCCTGTCCATCCGGTTCGGGCTCGAGAACCTCCTGGAGACGTACGCCGGGGTGTTCGACGGTGAGACGTCCGCGGAGGTCGACCTGGCGAGCAAGCTGACGGTGTTCGACGTGTCCCAGCTCCCGGACGCCGGCCCCGCGGTCCCTACCGTCATGGCGGTGGGGCATCAGTGGCTCCTCGGCCGGCTGCGCCGCGAGCGTGGCTTCATCACGAACGTGGTCTACGAGGAGGGCTGGCACATGATCGGTGGGCCCTCGGCCCGCCTGGTCAAGTCGAACCAGAAGCTCTCTCGCGCCCTCGGTATCTCGAACTGGTTCGTGATGCACAAGGGCACCGACATTCCGCGGGAGTCGGAGGGCTACACGGTCATCCAGGAAGCCCAGACGATCTACGCGTACCGGCAGGACCGTCCCGAGGACGCCCGCTGGGTGCAGGAGACGTTCGGGCTCGCGCCCGACACCACGGACCTGCTGATGAACCTCAACCCGGGGCACTGCATCTTCAAGTACGGCTCGAACCCCGAGACGCACATGCAGCACATCCGCTCGGACTGGGAAGCCGCCGTCACGAACACCGACGAGGGCATGGCCGGCAGCGGGGCGAAGCAGGCCGCCGTCGAGGCTGAGGCGTAGCCGGGGGCTCGACCATGAAGAAGGGACTGATGATCGCGCTGGCGGCCGTACTGGTCGTCGTGTTCGTCGGACTCGCCCTCATCACTGGGGGCGGTCCCCAGAACAACGCGTGCGCGGCCACGGCCGCGAACGCGGACGCCGCGGGCGCACACGATGCGGTCGACGGGTACTCCGGCGACCAGCTCGTGAACGCCGCGGCGATCATGAACGCCGGGGCAGCCCTCGGCGTCGACGTGCAGGGACAGACCATTGCCGTCATGACGGCGATGGGGGAGTCGACGCTGCACAACATCGAGTACGGCGACAAGGCCGGCCCGGACTCCCGTGGGCTGTTCCAGCAGCGCGACACGTGGGGCACGCTCGCTCAGCGGATGGACCCCGCCCAGGCGGCGACGTTTTTCTACCAACGGCTCTTGAAAGTGCCGAACTGGCAGACGATGACGCCGACTCTCGCCGCGCACGCGGTGCAGATCAACCGCGACCCCAACCACTACGCGAAGTTCTACGACGCGGCCACGGCCGTCGTCACGGCGCTCTCCGGTGGTTCGGCCGCCTGCGCCGCGGGCGTCTCCGGTGACGCTCAGGCCCTCGCCAAGCACATCGTGGACCTGACGAACCAGGGCAAGATCGCGTGGCTGTCACCGACGCACTTCCCCGAGGTGCAGGCGATCGCGGACGGCAAGCCCAAGCAGAACTGCAACGTCGACACGCGCATCCTGCAAGTCATCACGATTGCGACCAAGACGTTCGAGTCGATCGGGATTTCCGACGTCAACCGGCTCTGCACCGGGCAGCGACCCGGCGCGGGGAACCTGTCGGCGCACGTCGTGAACGGTGGCGGCCACGCCGTCGACTTCTACGCGTTCAACGGCACCCCGACCACCGGCGCGGACGCGAACGCGATCAAGCTGCTGCGCGCCCTCGGCCCGGTCATGCCCGACAACTCCGGCACTGGGCAGGTGCAGTGCCGCGCGAAGGCCGGCAGCTCGATCGACCTGCCGATGAACCAGTTCAACGACTCCTGCAACCACGTGCACGTGCAAGTCGATCCGAAGGGGGACGAGCCGATGAAGCTCACTAGCGGAGGGGACAACTGATGGATGACGACACCGCGCCGGCCCTCGTGTCGATCGCGAACCTCGCGGCCGACGAGTGGACGCTGTGCAGCCGCGACTCCGCCGTAGTGACGGCGGGGCTGTGGCTCGACGAGACGATCGCACAGCACCGCCAGGAACTCGCGTCAGCGGGACTCACAGGCCCGCTGACGCTGCGGTACCAGCTCAACGGCCGAGACGTCGACGGGGACATTCGTCGTGTCCGTGACGTCGTGGAGGAGGTGCACGAGCACTACCGACAGGCGCGAGTGACTGACGCGGGAGCGCGACCCGAGCGGTACGCACTGCTGGCTCAGCTCTCCGAGGCACGCGTGATGCCCTCGGAAATCGCGCTCATGGTCGGCGTCGACGTCCGCCTCGCGGAGCGGTTCGCCGGCAACGACGAGGAGGCCCGGATCGCCCGGACACTCCTGCACCACATCGCCAGCGATCGCGGAGGAGTCGACGCATGAACGGCAGCAACATTCGCACCAACACCCTGACGGTCACGCTGCTCGTGCTGATCGTCGGCGGGGTGTTCCTCGGCATCCACGCCGGTGCTGGCGTCGCCGGCACCGGCGACAACTACTCGTGGAACCCCATCGTCCTGCTGATGGGCTTCGTCAAGGGCGACCCGTGGCCCGGCGTGCCGGCGACGGTGTTCGTCGTCCTGTTCGTCCTCGTGGCGCTGGCGCTGTTCACGTGGATGCTCATGGCTCAGGCCCGCCGCGGTGGAAAGAAGCGCGGGGCGGCGTCGATCAAGCTGATGAGCGCGAACCCCTCGAACGCGGTCCTGCGACAGGCGGCGCGCGCGAAGGACGCCCGACGGCTGCACCCGACCGCCGCCGGAATCGGCCCAGGGCAGAAGGTGGGCCGCATCGTCGGAACGTCCAAGTGGGTCTACCAGGGGTGGGAGGAGACGGGCGTGTACCTCTACGGCACCCGGCGCGGCAAGACGACCAGCGTCGTCGTCCGCCACGTCGTCGAGGCCCCCGGTGCCGCGATCATGACGTCGAACAAGGTCGACGGGGTGCGTGAGGCGATCCGCGGCCGCCGCGGACGCGGGGAGACGTTCGTGTTCGACCCGAACCGCATCTACCGGCACGAGGACGGGCCCGACTTCGTGTTCAACCCGTTGGAGTACGTCAAGAGCGCCGAGGACGCGCGTGAGCTCGCGGAGATTTTCGAGGCGTCGACGCGCAAGGAGAACGACCGCGGGGGCGATCCTCAGTTCGACGAGCCCGGCCGTGACATGCTCGCGTACTTCCTCCTCGCAGCGGCGCTCGACGAGCTGCCGCTGTCTCGCGTGTACCGGTGGCTGACCACTCAGGACGCGGACACGGTGGTCGGCATCTTGAACCAGCACGGCAAGAAGGGGCCGGCGACGGCGCTCGTCGGCATGGAGAACTGGGCAGACAAGACCCGGCAGAGCGTCTACGCGACTGCGCAGCGCATGGCCGGGGCGCTCGCTTACGACGAGCTGCTGGAATGGACCTCGAAGCCCGGCGTGCGCCGGTTCGACGTCGACGCGTTCGTGCAGAGCGAGGATCTGCTGATCCTGCTCTCCAAGGACGGGGTGGGTTCGGCCGGCGCGATCCTGACGTCGCTCGTGCGGGCGATCTGCAAGACGGGGGAGCGGCTGGCGCAGCGATCCGGCGGACGCCTCCCGGTGCCGCTGGTGATCGAGCTGGACGAGTGCGCGAACATCGTGCGGTGGCCGGCGCTGCCGTCCGTGTACTCGTTCTACGGCTCGCTCGGGATGCCGCTCAACACGTACTTCCAGTCGCGGGACCAGGCCGTCGAGGCGTTCGGGCAGAACGGGTGGGGCGCAATCTGGGGTGCCGCCGTGACGCGCGTGTTCGGTGGCGGCGCGATGGATGACCAGTTCCTCAAAGGCCTGTCGAGCCTGATCGGTGACCGCGAGGAGGTCACCTACGGCGGATCGACTCAGGACACCGGGGCGTACTCGACGTCGACGAGCACCCGGCGGGTGCCGATCCTCGACGTGCACGACCTGGGGAACCTGCCGAAGTGGCGCGCGGTCATGTTCAACTCGAACACGCGCCCGGTGATCGTCGACGCGGTGCCGTGGTTCGAGGACAAGAAGCTTCGGCCGCTGATCGAGGGCGATGCGCCGGCCGAGGCCGGCGCCGCACCCGTGGCGATCGCCACCAGCTCGGAGGAGGCGGCAGCTCGTGGCTGACCTTGACGAGCCCTACGCACCGGACGTCAGCGGGGACCTCGACGAGCTGACCGACGAGGAGCGCGACGCACTCAATGACGCCGACGTCGACGAGGAGGAGGAGTTCGACCTGACGCCGCTGTTCCTCGAATGGGTCGAGGAGCACCTGGCGGTGGTCGAGTACACGCACTCGGACAAGAGCACTGCCGTGTGGTGCCCGGAGTGGTGGAAGCACCCCGAGGCGGTCGAACGGCTCTGGGCGACGTTCGAGGCGCGGCAGCAAGCCAAGATCGACGCCGCGGAGCACGCCGATGCGCTGTCGGACTGGTGGTTGACGCACTGGGACCGACACGCGGCGATCCTGTTCGACGGCAAGGCCGGCCCGTTCCGTAACTGCGACCGGAACCTCGGCCACCTGCATGACTCGGATGGCTCCGCACCCCAGCGAGTGCCGTACTACCCGCCACCCGAAGGCTGGCAACGGTAGAGAGCTACAGCCCGGAGTAGCGGGGGGGGGGGGGGGGGGGGGGGGGGGGGGGGGGGGGGGGGGGGGGGGGGGGGGGGGGGGGGGGGCGGGGGGGGGGGGGGGGGTGTGGCGGCGG
>JASCOJ010000047.1 GCA_029959645.1 Microbacteriaceae bacterium PS02332
TGTGGGCGGCAGCGTCAGTTGTTTATACGAGTCCGGTCCCCGCGGGCCCCGGGCCTCCCGTCCGTCCACCCCGCGTCAGGGACGCGGGGTGTGACGCTGTTCGTCAGGCCTGGACGTCGCCGCGCCAGCCGTCAGCGGTGGGCGCGGACTCGACGCGCTCCTTGTAGTTCTGCAGGTCCTTCTTGACGGCGTGGCCGCCGACGCCGACCGCCGAGCCGAGCTTCTCGAGGATGCCGGAGGGCTCCCAGTCGATCTGCACCGTGACACGGGTCTCGTTGTCGGAGAGCTTGTGGAAGGTGACGACACCGGCGTGCTCGGTCTCGCCGTCCTTCACGGCCCACGCGACGCGCTCGTCCGGGTGCTGCTCGGTGATCACGGCGCGGAACTTGCGCTCCTGGCCGGCGACCTTGACGGTCCAGTCGGTGGTGGTGTCGTCGACCTGGACGATCTGCTCGACCTCGTCGAGGAAGGTGGGGAACTCCTCGAAGCGGGTCCACTGGTCGTAGGCGGGACGCACGGGGACGTTGACGTCGACGGTCTCGATGATCTGGGGCATGACTGCTCCTTCGTTGCTCGGTCGGATGAGGTCGTTGCACTGGACGGTAGGCGCGTCTGCCTGGACGGGGGCCCGGGACGCGGTGTCCCCCGGGTGGTGCGGCACTACTGTGGTGAGGATGACCGACACCGGGCGACACGCGTTCCACGAACGGGACGAGCACGGCATCCTCGTCCGACCCGCACTCGCGTCGGACGTGCCGCACATCCAGCGCCTCATCGCCCCGTACGTGGACGAGCGGATCCTGCTCGGCAAGGACAACGTCACCCTCTACGGCTCGATCCAGCAGTTCCGGATCGCCGAGGGGCCGGACGGCGTCCCGATCGGGTGCGGTGCCCTCGCGGTGTTCTGGGACGACATCGCCGAGGTCCGGACCCTCGCGCTCGACCGGGACTGGATCCACAAGCGCGTCGGCCACCGGCTCCTCGAGGGACTGGAGCACGACGCCCGCGAACTCGGCGTCGCCCGGATCTTCTGCCTGACGTTCGAGACCGGGTTCTTCGCGAAGCACGGGTACCTCGAGATCGGCGAGACCGTGGTGCCGCCCGAGGTCTACGCCGAGCTCGTCCGGTCGTCAGACGAAGGGGTCGCGGAGTTCCTCGACCTGGCCCGGGTCAAGCCGAACACCCTCGGCAACACCCGGATGCTCAAGAACCTCTGACGACTGCTGCGCTGCCCGGCGGGGTTCCCGGTGTCGGCCCGTGCCGCGACCTAGCCTGTGCGCATGTCGTCGTTGCGTCACCCCGTCGGGCCGGAGAAGCCCACCGTCTACTGGCGTCGTCGCGCCCTGGTGCTCGGCGTGGTCCTGCTCGTCGTCCTCGTGGTCGTGCTGATCGTGGTCGGGCGGGGGAGCGGTGCGCCGCTCGCTGCACCGTCGGGTTCCCCCTCCGCGGCCGCGGCTCCTCCTGTGGCGTCGTCGGACGCGGGGTCGGCTGCTCCGGGGTCAGGAGCGTCCTCGGCTGCCGCGTCCTCGGGTGCCGCACCGTCCGCGTCGCCCTCCGCTGCCCCGACCGCGAAGGGCAGTACCGCGAAGGACGGCGCGGCGTGCTCAGCCGGCCAGGTCCAGCTCGTGCCCGTGCTCGACAAGTCGACCTACGCGCCGACCCAGGACCCGGAGATCGCGATGCGCATCACGAACACCGGGTCGAACTCGTGCCACCTCGACCTCGGGTCGGCGCAGCAGGTGCTGACGATCTCGTCCGGGGCGGAGCAGTACTGGTCCTCGAAGGACTGCCAGACCGGGGGCACGCACCAGGACGTGACGCTCACGGCCGGCCAGGCGCTCACCACGCCGGCGATCACGTGGGACCGGACGCGCTCCTCGACGAGCACGTGCGACTCCGCTCGGCCTGCGGTCACGGCGGGCGGGGCGAGCTACCACCTGCAGGTCGCGGTGGGCGGCATCACGTCGGCGAAGTCGGCGCAGTTCGTCCTGGACTGAGCCGGGAACGACGAAGCGCCGGGCAGGAGGCGAACCTCCTGACCGGCGCTCCAGGCGACGAGTGTCAGCCGATGACGGTGATGTTCTCCGCCTGCGGGCCCTTACGGCCTTCGGTGATCTCGAATTCGACCTTCTGGTTCTCCTCGAGCGACTTGTAGCCGTTGCCACCGATCGCGGAGAAGTGGGCGAAGACGTCAGCGCTGCCGTCGTCCGGCGCAATGAAGCCGAAGCCCTTTTCGTTGTTGAACCACTTGACAGTTCCAGTTGCCATTTCGGCGTTCCTTACTTTCTTACGTGCGCAGCGAGAGAAATCCACCGCCGCGGGTTTCGACGACGTTGCCATCGAGCTTGGTGCGTCATCCGGCTCGGTGCGGGATGACGGAGATCAGGGGCTAGTGCAGTCGGTATGCACTGACCATGGGGCAGGTGAACGGGTCGCGCGCTGCGAGACCGACGCGGTTGAGGTACCGGACGACGATCCCGTACGAGCGGAAGAGCGAAGCCTCCGTGTACGGTACCCCGTGCTGAGCGCAGTGCTCCTGCACGAGTACCTTCGCACGACGCAGGTTGGGCCGCGCCATGTTGGGGAACAGGTGGTGCTCCGCCTGGTGGTTGAGGCCACCGAGCAGGTGATCCGCCCACACCCCACCAGTGATGTTACGCGAAGTCCGGACCTGCCGCGAGAAGAAGTCGATCTTCGCGCCCTCGGCGATGACCGGCATGCCCTTGTGGTTCGGTGCGAACGAGCCGCCCATCATGACGCCGAACACGGCCATCTGGACCGCGAGGAACGCGAAGCCCATGCCCAGGGGCATGACCGCGAAGACGAGCCAGGCGAGCAGCGCGAAGCGCACGGTGAGCAGGATGCCCTCGAGCAGGCGCTCCTTCGGCGTGCCCTTGACCGCCTTGCCGGAGACCACCGCGCGGATCGACAGGACGTGCAGGTTGGCGCCCTCGAGCGTCAGGAGCGGGAAGAACGCCCAGCCCTGGACCATCGCGAGGCGGCGGAGGAGCCCGCGGCGCTGCTGTGCGTCCTCCTCGATGAAGACGACGCCGTCCGGCGCGATGTCCGGGTCCTTGCCGATGGTGTTCGGGTTGCCGTGGTGGCGGTTGTGCTTGTTCATCCACCACGAGTACGAGAGGCCGACGATCAGCACGCCGACCCAGCGGCCGGCGTGGTCGTTCCACTTGCGCGACGCGAAGATCTGACGGTGCGCGGCCTCGTGGGAGAGGAACGCGAACTGCGTGAAGAGGACACCGAGGACGGCGGCCGGGATCAGCTGGAACCACGAGGCGCCGAGCAGGGCGACGACGCCGAGCGTGGCGGCGGTGGCCAGCGAGAGAGTGATGAAGACGCCCCAGTAGAAACCGGTGCGGCGTTCGAGGAGACCCTCGGTCCGGACCCGTTCGAGCAGGTCCTTGTATGTCGAGGTCGGCGTGGGAGCCCCCGGAGTACGGGGAGTCGTGGGCCGGTAGAGGGTCGGGGTCGACGAAGACGGCAAGTGCGCTGCTTCCAACCAGGAACAGCCCTTCGGCCGTACGTTCTGAGTTCCCGCGATTGCGATTGCTGCGACGGTAGTGGCAAAGGCTGAGTAGCGGCCCCGAGTGTCAGCGGCGAGTCGCGATGGTCGCGGAGACACCTCGGATCTGCTCAACTAGGGGCGATGGCACAGAAGGAACAGCGCTTCCGGAGCGAACAGCTCGAGGAGGCCCTCGCGAAGCAGGACGTGGCGGCGGTGGCGTACGCGCTGCGGAACGACATCGTGATCGTCCCGCGGTTGGTCACCGGCAAGAAGGACATGCAGGTCCGGGTCTTCGGACGGGAGGACTCGGCGAAGCGCATCCTCCTGCTGTTCTCGTCAGCCGACGCCTACACGGCGATGGTGCCCGACGAGAAGATCCGCCAGGTCATGGTCTACGACGCCGCACGGCTCGAGGAGTTCCTCGCCGCGCACCTCGACTCGCTCGAGGGCGTCTTCTTCGACATCGCCGGGCCGAACACGATGCAGGCGACGCCCGCCGACCTCCTGGTTGCCCTGCGCGCGTAGCTGCGGGGGCGGTGCGGCGGGTTCCGGTCCCGCCGCTGCCGACTGACATATCATGTGCGCATGGGGTCTGTTCTTCCTGGCGTGATCGCGTTCGTCGCCGGCACCGTGCTCGCCGTGGGGGCGCTCGTCCCGTGGGCCGCACGCGAGTACCGGCGGCACGGACGACTCGGGTTCCGCCGGGGGCTGCTCGCCTTCGGCACGCTCGTCTACGCGCTGGCACTCGTCACCTACACGCTCCTGCCGCTGCCGACGAGCGCTGCGGCCGCGTGCCGGGTCGCCGCCGCCCCACAGCTGAACCCGATCGCGTTCCTCTCTGACATCCAGCGCGAGGGCGGCATCACCGGCCCCCGCTCGCTCGTGTCGAACCCCGCGGTCACGCAGGTGCTCTTCAACGTCCTGCTGTTCGTGCCGCTCGGTGCGCTCGTCCGTCACGCGGTGCTCCGGCGGCGGGTCGTCGCCGGCCTCCTCGCCGGTGCGGCGGCCGGGTTCGTCGTCTCGCTGCTCATCGAGTTCACGCAGCTGACCGGCGACTGGTTCCTCTACCCGTGCGCCTACCGCCTGTTCGACGTCGACGACCTGCTCGCGAACACCGTCGGCGCGCTCCTCGGGACGTTCCTCGCGCCGCTCGTGGCGCTGCTGGCGGGGTCCTCACGGGCCTCCGACGCGGACGAGCCCCGGCCGGTCACCGCCGGACGGCGCTTCTTCGGGATCCTCGCGGACGTCATGGCGTTGTCGTTCACGAGCGGGGTCCTGACCTCCGGCACCTCGCTCGTGCTGGCGCTGTGCAACGTGGACGAGCGATCGACCCTGACGGCGGTGCTGGTGACGGGGGTCGGGTTCATCGCCCCGGCGGTGCAGCTGGTGATCGTGTTGGTGTCGGGGCGGACGCTCGGCGAGCACGTCATCCGGGTGCGGTCTGTGCCGATGCCGGGCATCGGCAGCCGCCTGGTCCGCTGGGCGCTCGGCTCCGGCGGGTGGATGGCGCTGTCCGCGAGTTCGTTGCCGTTCTCCGGGCTGCTCGCCACCGCCCTCGCGGTCGCGGCGGTCATCGGGGTGTGGGCGACGCGGGACCGGCGTGGGTTCGCCTCGGCGGTCGCGCGGGTCGGCGTCGAGGACGACCGGGCGCGGCGCGGGGCCGACGAGACCGTCGCACAGGGCTGATCAGCCGGGAGGCCCGCGGCTGCGTCCGTCAGAAGGCGGCGTCGAGCTCGCGTTCGCGGACGGACTTCGTCAAGGAGAACGCGACCCGGAGCGCTTCGCGCAGGTGCTCGGCGTCGGCCCCGAGGACGGTCGTGAACCCGAGCCGCCGTGCCTCGGCCACGCGCTGCTTCGCCCCGGTCGCCTGGCGGATCTCGCCCGCGAGGCTGATCTCGCCGACCGCCGCGAGCGTGTGCGGATACGGGCGGTCTCGTGCTGCGCTGGCGAGGGCGAGCACGATCGCCAGGTCGGCGCCCGGCTCGGTGATCTTGATCCCGCCGACGGTCGAGACGTAGACGTCGGCGTCCGAGAGCTTGATGCCCGCTCGTCGTTCGAGGACGGCGAGGAGCATCGCGACACGGGAGGCATCGACGCCGTTCACCACCCGACGCGGCTGCGGTGCGGAGCTCGGGACGACCAGGGCCTGGATCTCGACGGGTAGTGCCCGGCGGCCCTCCATCGACACGGTGATGCACGTGCCGGAGACCGGGGCGCCGTTCCGGGACATGAAGAGGCCGCTCGGGTCAGGGACCTCGTGGATGCCGTCGCCGGCCATGTCGAAGCAGCCGACCTCGTCCGTCGGCCCGAAGCGGTTCTTCAGCGCGCGGACGAAGCGGAGCGCGGTCTGGCGATCCCCCTCGAACTGGCACACGACGTCGACGAGGTGTTCGAGCAGCCGCGGACCGGCGATCGTGCCGTCCTTCGTGACGTGCCCGACGATGAGGACCGGGAGGGCGTGCTGCTTCGCGACCCGGATCAGCGTGCTCGCTACCTCGCGCACCTGGGACGTGCCGCCCGCGATGCCGTCGATGCTCGCCGACGAGATCGTCTGCACCGAATCGGCGATGAGCAGGTCCGGCTGTACCTGCTCGATCTGCCCGAGGATGACGCCGAGGTCGACCTCGCTGGCCAGGTAGAGCTCGTCGTGCATGGCCCCGGTGCGCTCGGCGCGGAGCCGGACCTGGTCGACGGACTCCTCGGCGCTGACGTAGAGCACGCGCTTGCCCATCTGCGCCGCACGGGAAGCGACCTCGAGCAGCAGCGTCGACTTGCCGACGCCCGGCTCGCCGCTGAGCAGCACGGCGGCCCCGGGGACGATGCCGCCACCGAGAACGCGGTCGAACTCGCCGATGCCGGACGACCACCGGGGGACCGCGCCGACCCGAGCCTGCGTGATCGGCTGGGCGACCCGTGCGCCGGTGACCGAGATCGGGCTCGTGCCGCGGGTGCTGGCGTTCGCGGCGGAGGCGTCCTCCACCGTGCCCCAGGACTGGCACTCCCCGCAGCGGCCGACCCACTTGATGCTGGTCCAGCCGCACTCGGTGCAGCGGAACGTCGACTGAGGGCGGGCCATGGCTCGAGGTTAGGCGTCTCCGCCGACATCACCGCGCTGGCCGTCGGGGCGTCCCGGGGCCTGCTCATCGGTGTCGGTGTCGGTGTCGGTGCCAGTATCGGCGCTCTGGCGGCCGGGCAGCGGGATCGCATCCGTGACGCGCTGGCGCAGGCGCTCCACCGTGCTCGGCCGCCCGGCCTGGTCGAGGTGCTCGGCGCCGGTCGTGTCCTGCTCGGCGCGGGCGTTCGCCACGTCACCGGCCTGCCGCCCGAGCTCCTCGGCTTCGCGCTTCGAGAGGTAGTGGCGGATCGCGGCGACGGTGTCGACCCGGGCGTCAATCGCGGGTTCGAACGCGCTCGCCCAGATCTCGTAGCCGCGGTCGTTCGGGTGGAACAGGTCGCCGTACGTGTTGAAGAACGTCCGGCGCAGGCCGACGCGCTTCGTGATGGCGTGCAGGGGTGCCACGGTGAGGCCGAGCTCGCCGGCGACCCGGTGGATGATCTCGTTCGCCACCGCGACCTTGCGCTCCCGGTCCGGCACGAACATGCACGGAAGTTCGGCGACGATCGCGTGCGACGGCACGGCGCCGTAGATCGCCCGGATGTTCCGCTCGAACTTGTCCGGGTGGAAGTCGCCGATGTCGTTCGCCCCGATCGACACCGTGCAGATGTCCGGGGTGAAGTTCCGGAGCTTCGGCAGCTGCTCCTTCTTCGCGCCCCAGGTGGTGGCTCCGGACACGCTGAGATTGACCACCCGCACCGTCATGCGCGAACGGTGCCGGATCCGCCGCGTCAGGAGACCGACGTAGCCGCGGCCGGGCGTGGTCGCGCCGACGCCCTGCGCGGCCGAGTCTCCGATCGCCAGGTACATCAGCTGCCCCTCGTGATGCAGCCGCTCGCGCCACCAATCGGCGTGCACGGGCAGCATGTCGACGACGCGCTGGGATGCTGCGCGCTGCCCTCGGATGCCGGCTCGCGTGCCGAAGCCCGCTGCTCCACTGACGACGGCGGCGCCGACGACGGAGGACAGCAGGGCGACGACGGTTCGCGTTCTCATGCCGAAGACGGTACGCGGGCACCCTCGGTCTCAGGTCACTGTCGTGGCGGTCTGTGGACGACGGGATGGGCGTGACCTCCTGGGGACGGGAGGCGACACGCTGGCGTCGCGAGGGGCCTCCCGGATCGTGTAATATCGATCCCGGTACCGTGTCCGAGCGGCCGAAGGATCATGTCTCGAAAACATGTGTGGGGGCAACTCCACCGTGGGTTCAAATCCCACCGGTACCGCCACACCACAGAAGACCCCCGTTCACGCGGGGGTTTTCTTCGTTGTAGGCGGCCTCGTGGCGGCGACCGCCGCGGTACGCGGTCGAGCTGCGCGTGCTGACCACCTTGAGCGACCGCGAGCGGGAGACTGGCAGGCGACCGCCTCCTTCCGGCGTCGGCTCTCGGAAGGTGCCGTCGTGAGCAGGGCCTCGGCGAAGCGGTCGCCTGCTCACTGGAGCGTCTCCTCGCCTGCGCTGTGGGCTCGGCGAGCTGAGCGAGAAAGCCGCACTATTCGGGCCCTCGCGATCCGGCGCCGACGCATCCGCTGCACCCGACCCCACGAATACCGCGCACCACTTCGGGTGTACTGGTCCCGGATGCCGGAGCTGATGCGAAGTGCCCGGGTTACCCAGCGGCGGTGGGCTCCGACTAGCCCGTAGACGGAGAGGAAAAGCGCACCAGACCACAAGATCACGACGGCGATGAGGACACCGGTGCGCGGCCCCTTTGACGCGTCGGCGACCAGCAGCTGAATGCCAAGGATAATGAGGCCCACCCCGTAGAGCCAGGCGACAACTGCGAAGGCGAGGCTGCCGGGGTGACGGCGGGTGCGGCGAACATGCTCAGCGAGGAGGAGCCGGGACTCGTCTTCGACTATGGCGAGGAGCGCTCGGTGTTCTGAGCGTGCGTATGGGGCGGCATGCGGACCCTGATTTGAGCCCAAGCTCCGCAGTGCCGCACCGGTCCGCTGCAGGTCGTCGAATCGCTCGAGAAGCTTTCGGGCGGCACGAGCGGAGAAGGCCCGCGTGAGCGGTTCGACAAGGCCGACCGCCGTGATTCCGGCGCTGATCCACGGCAGCGCCGTCTCGTGCAGCGCCGCTTCGGTCAGCATGCGTCGTGCTCGGAGCGCCCGGCGGCGACGTCTGCTGCAGAGAGTTCCAGCGTGCAATACGGGCAGACGGGCAGGCCGCGGTGTTCGCACGCGCAGGCTCCGCACCGGGGGCATCGATGTCCGCCGCACGCGTCGTGACGGTTCATCGGAGTCGCGATGAACACCGTGCCGCACGCTTCATTGCTGCATTCGACGGACTCCTCGTCCCATTGCTGTGACCCGAAGCGGTATGTCGGGGTGATGACGCTGAAGAAGTGGAAGCCATCCTTGTCGGGGATAAGTTCGATGTTGAGGTCGCTGCGTGCTTTGCCGGTGCTGTATTGCAGGCCCGCTTCGGTTCGGCCGTGCACAGCGGTACCCGCCGCGGCCGTTGCCGCAAGACGGGCGAGGTCCGGTTGGTGAGAGCCCGTCGGCGGCGTGTACAAGTTCGAGTCGTTCGAGACTGAGGCGACGACGTCGCCGCGGTGGTCGGTGACGACGAGCAGTGTCGGGTCGGGAGTGAGCCCCGCAGCGCGACGGATGATGGCGTGGCGGGAGGCCGCGGTGCGCGCGTGCAGTTCAGTGAGGAGCTTGGCCGTTACAGCGCCGGCGGTGAGCTCACTCACGACTGAACTGGGAATGAGTACCTGCGATGCGAAGACGTTCGCGATGGTTTCCTCAAGGCGGTGCCGCGTGAACTCGGGTAGGACACCGAGGACGTCCAGTGCCCACGTCACGTCGGTCTTCTGCAGGTGGTGGCCGTATTCATGCAGCGCAGTGAACGCGTCGCGTGCTCGTGAGCGTGACTGGCTCACTTCGATGATCGGCGGATCCCATCGGTACCGGCCTGCGTACTCGCACTCCGTTTCGATGCGGCGGAGGTTGTAGCGGAAGGTGATATGACGGCACCGCTCGAGTGTGCTGAGGGCGTCGCTGGCGAGGTCTTCGAGGGAGGCGTCAGCATGCGTTGCTGCGATGTCGATGAGGTACCGCACCGCACGGTCAACGTGCTCCGGCTGAAGCCAATCGTTCGGGTCTTCAAGCAGCTTCAGGGTCATCTCACTCATGAAGGAGGAGGGCGATCGCGTCACGGATGGCGGTGCGACGGCGATCCGCGACGCTGGGGGTTCGCGCGGCGAGCGCGAATGTACTGCGGACGAGGTCGCGGGCGGCGCGCTCTCCGGTGTCGGTGTGCGCGGCAACGGCGAGGATACCGTCTTTGATTCTTGGGTCCGCCAGCGACTTGATGATCCAATCGTGGGGCGCCGTAGTGGGGTTGTCGACAATGTCGGCGAATGCGGCCGTGACCGCTTGTGCCTGCTCGGGTGTGAGTGTCATCTCGTTCGTCCACAGCGCGAGCGCTGTCGCTACCGGTAGTCCTGTGCGAGCGGCAAATGTGCGGGGCGTGATGCCGGCCGCGGCGAGGGTTCCGCTGTCTACGACCACGTCACCTTCGGTTTCGGAAGGCCATTCGACGTGGCACAGCCGCGCGAAGGTGTTGACGAGTTGGCGAAGGGTTGGCGTTTCAGGGTTGCTGCCAGCGTCGTAGCGTGTCACCGCAGCCCCACGGTGCCCGCGGCGAAGTGCGAGGACGTCGTCATTGCTCGCTGCTTCGCCGATGAATCGGTGGAGAAGGAAGGAGCCGAGGCCGGTTTCGAGCCGATACCAGACCACGAGGGGCGTTCCGAGCCGGGCGGCATCGGTGATCGCTTCGCTGCTACTTGCTTCGCCGGGCTCGAACGTGACGGGCATCGCCAGGACGTAGTCGCTGCGGACCGCGGTCAGCAGCGCCGCAACGGGTTCGGCGCCGTTCCAGGACATCAGCCACAGCTGCCCCGGCGCCGGGTCGACGTCAGGTTCTGTAGTCCACCGTTCAGCCGCGGCCACGTTCAACGCCGACGGCGGCTCGGTGAGCGAGAGGGCATGCATGCGTGCTCCGATTCTTGGCGAGCAAAGTCTGCCAGCTTAGAGGACCCCTCAGGTCGAGGTGTAAGTCCTATGCGCGGACTGACCTAGATGTAGGCAAGCCCGTCCCAGAAGTCCCACAACTCCTGCGCGGCGGTGGCGGGGAGGGCGCCGGCAAACTGGTGGTACGGCGTGCTGATTATGTCGTCGCGCATGAGCGCGTGCTGGTGCCGTGAATCGAAGACGCCGTCCTTGTTCAACCCGCAGGTCGGCTCTGCCGCTGAAAGGAGCGTGTACGGCGGTTCGTGGTTCCCCGACGCGGACCGTCCGAGAACGGTGACGACGTCCGATCGTGGTTGAACGACGGCGCACGGGCGAATCGAGCTCATGTGGGCATCTCCGCCGAAGATCCGGGTCGGGTCCGCGCGGTAGATGTCAGCGAATTGCGGGTCGTGCACCTCAGTACCGTACCGTGAGAATGACTCAGCGCCGCGACCCTCGTTCGAGGCGCATCGAAAGAACTCCCGGTTGGTGAAGGTGCAGCGCTGTGTCGCTAGGGTGTCGGCCGCCCTGGCCCTACCTTACGCGTTCAGCCGAAGGCGACTCAACTTTTGCAGTGCGCCGCAGCAGCGGCGGTAAGTCGCTCGACTGCTGCCTCTCACGAGGACGCCTCCCCGCTGACGCGAGGAAGACAGAAGCGGAACTGCAAGCGTCGCGTGCTGTCTGTCTGGCAAAGTGAGACAAGCACGAGTTTCGCGGGGGCTCCACGACTAGGAACGGCGGGCCCGGGGCAACCCGCCGCTCGGCGACTCGACACGGAAAATCCGTACATTCCAAGGGGAACGCTGTAATGAAGACCTACCTTTACCTTTACCGAAACGACGACCTCCGCAGCGTGTATGTCGGGATCGGCTCAAGTCCCAGCCGGATCTGGGGTGGGCATAACGCCCATGCTACGGAGCTTCTTGCCCATCCGGCCACAAAAGTCTTCATCACTTCAGAGCCGTTCCCCGACCGCGCATCCGCGGAACGCGCTGAGTCAGCAGCCATATGCGCCGCTGCTGCAACCGGAGCTGAAGTTCTGTTCGACGACCGTCGAAGATCGTCACTCGCTCGGTTGACGAACATCGCAAAGGTCGGACGGTCGAAACATCTTTCTCGAGCCGTCCTTCGGCGCGAAGGGGTTGTCCGATACGGCGAGCTCGAGCGAACCGTGATCGTCACCCTGCACATGAGCGAGATCGACGACGTAGGGGACGACACTCGACGGCCAGCACTGCACGGCGGCCGATCGGACGAGATCTTCCATCAGCGGGCGACGCGATGGTGGGGGCTCGGAGCCGCAGACGATCGTCGTCGTAAAGCAGCAACTGCGGAAGGTGAACGTCCACGGGACGTCGAACGACTCATCGCCATCCAAAAAGGGACCTACACCATCCTTGGCGCCTGGAACCTTGCCGACGAGCAATGGCGGCGAGACGGCGGCAGCTGGATGTTCGTTACCGAAGCGCCTATTCACGAATGGCGAGGCCTTCAATTCGACTGGGATGGAGCAAGTCACTCAGGAGGGTCGATGATTTGGAGTCAGGACATTCGTGCCCGACTCTGAGATCGACGGCGACGTAGGCAAGTATCGAAACGACGCCAGCTGATGCGATGACAAGGCTGCGTGCGCCACCCCCGCCTGTTTGACACTCCCAACGAGCGAGCCCCTGTGGCGGACCATGATGGAAGGACCCTAACCCGTATGAGCATGCTTGGCGCGGATTTCATTGCCCTAGCCGAAGGAGGGAAGTGGCCAGGGGAAGCAATTCTTTGGCGCGTGGACGGAGCTGTCGCAGCGATCGACCTTGGCGCGGGTGCGGCTACCGGTGGTTACGTTGCGGCGCAGCACCCCCAGATCCTGCTGCTGACGCACGACGACGACGACCACATCGGCGGTTGGAGCGGGTTCGCGGCGGAAGCGGACCGCCAGCAGCACTGGCCGAAGCAAATCTGGCTCCCGTACGAGTGGGCAGCCCTCGCGATCGCAGCAGCAACACCTGCCCCAACAGCCACCACTACGCGGCGGCAACGCGTCACGTCCGAAAACGTGATCGAGGAACTCGGGCTCGACAACTGGACGATGGTTGCCAGGCAACGCGACCACGACGGCAGAGACGTTCGGAGCGAATCTGTCCTCGACACCATCAACTGGAACACCGCTCACGACCGTGTGACCGCATTGAACGAATCGAAGGAACTCGAAGAGCAGGTCACGGCGCTTCTCGCCCCGCAAACAAAGAAGCTTGAAGGCATCGGCACGAGGGAAGCAGTCGCCAAGCGAGCGGTCGACAGCGTGAGAAAGATCCTGCAGATCGTCCAAGAAGCGCAGCAGTCGCCGACGACCGTGAAGCTGTTCTCGATAGAACACGCCATGCGCAACCCCGAACCAGAGCCATGGCTCTCAGAAGGATCTGCTGGTCTCATCACGATCCCAAACGGGCGCGAAGTCGAGCCGGAATCGCTGACAACGCCGGCGACCGTGCAACACCTCGCCATGCTCTACACACTGACAATCCAAAACCGTCGAGCGCTCACAGGTCTCCTCTGGACATGCTGCTGCGTCGGTTCGAATAAGGCGATGGTGTGGAGTGACTCGTCAGGTGAATGGACCGCCGACAGCCAGCTCCACATCCCAATCGAACTCGTAGCGCTTGCCACAGCACCGCACCACGGGTCGGCCAACGCCGACCACACGGACGCATGGACTGCAATGTGGGGAACGACCGCAGAACTCCTACTCGTTGCCGCGGGCGGTCAGGCCGGTCAGCAGGTGAACGGCGCGTTCCTCGCCGGGCCACACGCGCAGCGTGCCTGCAACCGGTGCCGTCACAAGCCAAAGGAACGGAAGGCACGGCGGGTAACCGCCTCCGTGCCACACCACGGCCCGGCAACACTCATTAGCCCCCACTGCGTTCGGCCGCAGCGCAAGGACTAGCGATCAGCATTGATCGCAAGAACACATCTCAAATCAAGGAGCAGACGGTCACATGACGAAAACTGACGAGACGCTATTCACCGAACATCCCGCAACAGCTCGCTCGGGCCTCATTCAGTACAACGAGTACCTCATGAATGAACGTCTCGTTGCAGTCGGCTACGCGGACGCGGCTCGACGGCTGCGCGCCAGCTTCACGAACCAGCCGTGGGACGACGTTATGCTGCTTCCGTTCCTTTTCCTATGGCGACAAGCGATTGAGCTCGAGCTGAAGGTGAACATCCGCGACCTGGCAACGCTTCGACGACGTGAAGGGGACACGGACCCGGACCTCACGCGGGAAGCCGTCGACGCGCGCCTCAAGAGCCCTCAGAAGGTTGGTCATAACCTCACCAAGCTTGTGAAGGAACTCACCGAGCACATTGAAGCGCTGAACCTTGAGGAACTTCCGGACTCAGCAACGCGCGTCCTGCAACTGTTGGCAGCGATGGACGACGGGGGCACCGGATTCCGGTACGCGGGAGTCCTCAAAGTGCCAAGCGCGAATCTGGACTTCCACGGCCTCGCTGGAGCACTCGACGACGTCTACCGGCTCCTCGAAGTCATCGTCGATGCTGCGACGTACGGTGAAGGCGTCTGAAGCGCAGAGGACGCGACACGTCTCTCGCCCTTGTCAAGTCCAACCACCGGTACGACCCACGCCCCGGTGTCGTCCCGCCTGCCACCGGATTGAAGCCCACTGCTGACGTGTCCGGTTCGTCGCGGCACGGAACTCGGATGTGGTGCGAAGGTAGCAGCGGTCAGATGCGCTAAAGTCTTCAGCCGATGCGGCGTACTCGGACCGCTCGGTTCATGCCGTCCACCAGCATCTTCCCTGGTTCGATCGTGGCTTACGGCATGAACGAGTACCGGTATTCGTAGTAGTACTCGTCCTGCTTCCGCCGAGAGCCGTCGAAGAGCGTGTCGATTGTCTTGCGCTCCCATCCGGACCATTCGCCGTCAAGTCGCTGCCTCCTGGGCTGAGATCCACCCCGACCGGATCGCTGATCTAGCGCCCTTGCGGCCGGTCATTGTGGGAGTCGAAGACTTGAATCAGCGCGGTTGAGGTCGCTGTGTTCAGCAAAGACGGGTTGGCCTCCAACATCAGCTTCACCCGCTCGACGAATTGCGCCGCCGTCAACACTTCGGACTCGGAGGGTTCCTCCAGCGCCACCTGCCGATCGTCAACCCGAGCGATCGACAACACCCGCATCTGCTCTGGAGCGAAAGCGCCTGCGGTCAGCATCGAACGGAACCGTCGCTCCCACTCGGCACTGGTCATTCGGATTTCGTCCGCTTTGGCGGAGACCACACCAGCTGACGACGCGACGAACATGGCTTCCTCAAGAAAGCCTGCCGGCGGCTGCTGCCCGCGCAGGCGTCGGGCCGCAACCGAGACGCGGGTCCATGCCTCCTTTCCCCAAGGAAGCGCCGCACTCGCCCACCACCTTCTGACGTGCGGTGCCGCGATCACCGCACCCCGCAGAATGGCCGCCAGGATCAGCCCGGCAAGCTGCGCTGCCAACTCGATCTCTTCGGGCGTGAGCTCACGCGGCTGGCTGGTCTCGTAGCTCGTACCCGGTCCGCTAGCTGACTCATCGACCCAACGCCACGCTGCGTGACCGATGAGCCTGTTCGTGCCGTCCTCGAACAGATGCCCTGTCGCGGCCCCGTCAACGTGACGCGACCTTCCGAGGTGCTGACCCTCGGGGACGATTGGCTCGTACGGCATGTATAGAGAGTAATGGCGTCGCCGCCAAGACGCTGGAGTCGCGCGTACACCGACTCCGGTTCCACGACCGGCCTCGCCTTCTGGGGCCCGCACTCTCTTGCCCTCGGTAACACCCCCGAGAACAGGCCGCGGGTGCCGTCATCGGGTCCTGGGCACTCGGGTCAGCGTCCGCAGGAGTAGGTCCGCCAGCCGCACGACCTCTGCCGCTTCGAGCGGGTCCGACGTGTCGAGGGACGCGCCGGATCTGCAGCGACCACCGCAGGCCCTACGCTGACGGGGGAGAGCAGCTGAAGGGGGTAGACGGTGGGGCTCGAACATTTCGGAGAGCAACTTCGGCCGTCACCGTTTGGTGAACGCATGAGTCGGGCAATTTACGGTTACCCAAACCGGAAACCTCACGAGCGGATGCCGCGCGAATTGGTCGGCGAGACGCTCTGGCACGATGTTGCGTGGGCTTACCGCGACGCACTCAATGCGGAGCACTCGGACATGTATCTGCTGGTGCAACGCGATCGTGCGCTGCGGAACTTCGACTTGTCGCTTCGCTACTTTGGGACGTTGGACCGTAACGGGTTCGAGGAGTCGCTTGAGCATCTGCTGGTAAAGGTGAAGTCGCTGAAACCGGTGGAACGCCTCGACGATTGGGTGGGAGCGGACGGCGCATACGTGATGGTGTTCGACGGCTACAAGCAGTTGTACGTCGGGCAGTCGTCAGACATCCGTAGACGGATCCGCGCGCACTGGTCTGGCCGGAAGAGTTTTGACCGACTCGTGTTCGGTGGCGTGTACCGGTCGATCCTGCCGGTGGACGAGTTCCGCGCGTTCGACAACACCAGAATCTTCGCCGCACGGAGCCGAAACCGACACTGGTTGGAGGAGCGCGCGGAGCGAGCTGCTGACCCTCGGTACACGTTGAACCGCATCAGCGGCGGCGAACTCAGTCCCTTTGCAATGATGATCGCCGCCGCCCACCCACGCGGTCGCGGTCACGTCGACGGGACTGAAGCCACTGAAGCTGACCTCGACGCTGCCTACGCGCAGGTAGACGGCATCCTCGGCGATACGCGAAGCCCGAACGCAGACGTTGTTGCGGAGCTGGCGCGCTTGGACATGGCGGTGCATCTCAGCCGGCGGAAGGACGGCGCCACCCGGCTATGGTCACGGCGGGACATCATCAATCATGCTGCCGTCCGCGGCGAGTTGACGGTGCCGCAATTCGAGCGGTTCCTGACCCTCGTGGGCGAGACAGTCGTGTGGCCGTGACGACGGTCACCGCTCCCAGTTGACCGAGCGTCGTAGGCGCGGCTCGCTGCGTCGGTGTACGAGGCCGCCGTGCCGTCGTGTAGCGCTGCGCGAGCACGGGTGATCGCGTCCCGGCGGAAGTCGGCTTCCAGCCCCTCCGCCGCCCAGTTGAAGAACGGGTGTACCGCGAACGTCTCGTCGATCCGGTCGATACGGGTAATCGGGTCATCGACCTGCGCTGCGCTCAACGCTGGAGCGAGGATCATTTACCGGTCGGTGAGGGCATCAGGGCCGAGGGCCATGTTTTGGTTGCCTGGCGCCCACTCGACGACCACCCGTCTTCGAACCGGCCTCCGCCGCCATGCAGCAGCGGTTCCGGAATTCTGTGGCGAGCTCTGTGAGGTCGGCTTTCAGTTTTGCTGTGTCAGCGTCAGGCGGTTGCGGGTACGCCGCGTCGAGTTGATCTGCCCAATTAGCTTTCAGCAGCGTCTGCAGGGAGAAGGCGTCATGCTGGGTCCGCCATGCCGCGGGATCAGTTCAGCCCGGCCTGCGTCGCCGCGTACTCGGCCTGGGGCTGGGTGAACTGATTGCCGGCACTCGACGAGAGCTGCTCGATGAGGCTCGCCCGCGAGAACCCGATGCCCGACGACACGTAGCCCTTCGCCGCGAGCACGGCCTGCGCGTTCCAGTCCGCACCGGAGGCCGCGACGGCAGCGGCAGCCTGTTCCGGCGTGAACTGGTTCCCGGCGGTGGAGGTCAGCTGCTGGGTGAGGCTGGCTTCCGAGAAGCCGATACCGGACTTCAGGTACCCCTTCGCCGCATCGAGTGCCTGGGCGTTCCAGTCCGGAGCAGAGTGGTCGATCGCCCACTCTGCATCTGCCTGCGGGAACCCGTTGCCCGCGGTCGAGGTGAGTTGCTCGAGGAGGCTCGCCTGGGAGAACCCGGTTCCGGAGGACAGGTACCCCTTGGCGGCGAGGAGCGCCTGCATCTCGCCCGCCGTGCCGGCCGGCTCGGCCGGCTGCGCTGCCTCGGACGGCTTCGCAGCGGCGGTCTCCACGGGGGCCGCGGCCGCAGTGGCTGAGTCGGCGGGAGCGCTGGCGCTCGGCGATGTAGCAGGAGCGGCAGAGTTCGACGCGCCTCCGCTCGTGGCCGCGCTGATGATCGCGCCGAGCACGATCGCGATCGCGCTGAGGATCGTCCCCAAGCGTGCACGTCGGGTCTTCCGGCGGAGGGCGATGATGCCGAGCACCAGGCCGACGACGCCGAGGAAGATCCCGAAGCCCGTGGTGGGAGGGATCACGCTGAAGAGAATGCCGAGGATCCCGAGCACGACCGCGAACGTCCCGAGGCGTCCCTTGCTCGGTTGAGCGGTCGGAGCTGCCCCAGGTTCGGGGGCGCCGACGGATGGGGGCAGGGGGGCGTCAGAAGACGTCGGGTTCGTCACGGTTCGTTCTCCAGGGTGAGCGGTGTCGAAAAATGCGAGGAAAGCTTATCCTCGGGCTGATTTCCGCGCGCGCCGCTGTCCGCTGCCCGCGGCGAGGGCTGTGCGGCGCCGGCACCACCACCGGACGGGAGGCGCGGTACCGGCCCGACCCGCGCCTCCCGTCCGGTGGTCTGCACGCGGGGCGATCCCCTCAGCCGCCGAAGCCGGCGAAGTGGTCGACGATGACGCCAGCGGACGACAGGTCGACGGTGGCCGCGACGTACCCATCGGGTCGGACGAGAACGACCGTGCCCGCGATGGCGCCGTAGCGCTCCGTGGCGAGCCCCTGCGCGTCGACGATCGCACCGGCCCCGATGCGGTGGACGTGGACGTCCGAGGGTGTCGACGCGAACATGTCGGTGGCCGCCGGGTCGTCGGAGAACACGAACACCGTCCAGTGCGGACCACGCAGGAGGTCGAAGGTCGACCCGGCGAAGCCGTCGCCGCGAAGGCCCGTTGCGTACGGAGCGCGCACGGACGGTCGGCCGTCGAGCGAGAGCGGCCCTGCTCCGTACGCGATCGACAGGCCGGTCGTGTCGTCGCCGCCCATGCCGTCGAGCCCGCGGTCCACTCCCGCCGCGCCGCCGCCCGCGTTGTCCCGGAACGTGTGCATCTTGTCCGTGCTCATCGCGAGCACGGCCGCGGCGACCGGCCGGCGTTCCGTCTCGTAGGTGTCGAGGAGCGCCGCGTCTGCGCCGTGCACCACCGCGGCGAGCTTCCACCCGAGGTTCCAGCTGTCCTGGATGCCGGTGTTCATGCCCTGCCCGCCCGCGGGGGAGTGCGCGTGTGCGGCATCGCCTGCCAGGAACACACGACCGACGCGGTACTGCTCGGCGAGGCGGACGTTCGCACGGTAGAGCGAGAGCCACGTCGCGTCGGTGAGCGTCACGTGTCCCGCACCGAGGTGCTCGTCGAGGAGGCGCTGGTACAGCCCGAGGGACGGCTCCTCGGCGGCGCCCCCCGCTTCGGTCGTGGACTGCCACTGCCAGAGGTCGGTCGTGGGCAGGGGCGTGAGCCCGATCATGCCGTCGGCGGTGGGGAAGATGTACTGCCTGCTGTGGTCGAGGCCCTCGAGGCGCACGTCCCCGAGGTACCAGCGTGCGTCCATCGTGAAGCCCTCGAACGCGACACCGAGGGCGTGCCGGACGGCACTCCGCCCGCCGTCTGCCCCGACGACCCACCGCGCACGGATCGTCTGCTCGCCGTCGGCGGTGGCGACCACCACGGCGACGTGGTCGTCGTGGTGCTCGATCGCCGTGGCGGTCGTCCCGAACTCCACGTGCACGCCGTCGAGCGCCAGACGGTCCCGCAGCGGCCCCTCGACGTCGAACTCCCCGATCCAGAGGGCCTCCGGGTACGGCGTCGTCGACGGGTCGGAGACCGGCACGGTGATCGGGTCCCGGTCGAGGACGGTGCCGTCGGCGGTGACCATCCGGACGGGGAGGCGGACGCTGCCGCGGGTCAGGATCTCGGCCGCGACCCCGAGGTCGTCGAGGACCTCGAGGCTCCGAGGCTGGAGCCCCTTCCCTCGGGATGCGACGCTCGGGGTGTCGAAGCGCTCGATGATGCGGACGCCCACACCGCGGCGGGCGAGGTCGCAGGCGAGCGTGAGTCCGGTCGGACCAGCTCCGATGACGAGGACGTCGACGATGTCGGCGACGGCACCGATGTCGGTGGTTGTGGTCGAGGGACGTGCAGGAGTGACGGGCATGCGGATGGCTTCCGATCGAGGGAGACGACGGGAGTTCCCGCCTGACATCAAACTACACCGTGCAGTGTGAAAACACTGCGACGGTAGTGTTCGGACATGCCTGGCGACGATCGGACCCTGCGACCCAGCTCCGAGCGCAAGCGCTCCGCGATGCTCGCCGCGGCGCGGGACCTCTTCCTCGCGGACGGCTACGACCGGACGTCCGTCGATGCCGTCGCTGCGCGCGCAGGAGTGTCGAAGCGCACCGTCTACGACCACTTCACGGACAAGGACGGGCTGTTCGGCGTCGTCGTCGAGCAGGCCTCGTCGGCATTGCTGGCTGCGGTGGAACAGGCGGCCGACGAGGAACTCCGGACGGACCGGGACCTGACCGCGGCGCTCCTCGCCTTCACGCGGCGCGTCGCGACCCAGACCCTCCGGTCGTCCGACTACGCGGTGGTGAAGATGCTCCTCGAGTCCGGCCGGACCGTGCCCGCGGTCGGCCGCCAGCTGGCAGACGGACCCGAGCGGCTGATCGCCGCCCGGTTCGCGGACCTCGCCGCGGCAGGGATCATCGTCGCGCCCGACCCGCACCGGGCGGCGGACCACTACGCGGCGTTGACGTTCCTGCTCGCGCTCAACTCACCCGGACTGGACGATGCGGCCGTCGACCAGCTCTTCGTCGACGGCGTCGACGCGTTCGTCCGGGCGTACGGGGGATGACGGCATCGACGGCCTCCTCGACCAGCTGCAGTCGGACCTCCACGACGTCGATGCCACCAACGGGGTCATGACCGCCAGCGAGCGGGCGACGCAAGCGCTCGGCCGGGCGGCGGCCCTCGCAGGTCGCGGAGCCGAGAGCACGGAGGCGCGGGCCGCCGGGCAGACGGACGCCGCGGCAGTGCTGGGCACGTTGCTTCGTTCAGCAATCGTGACCCTGAACAGCGAACGGTCACGTACGCTGAAAGCCGACTCAATGAGGTGGCCCTGATGGAGAACGGCAAGCGCAAGCGCGTTCTCTGGGCAGCGATCGGCCGGGCGCTCGTCTACGTCGCGAACGTGCTCGAGGTCCTCGGCAAGTCGTCCACGGGCGTGTCGACGTTCCGCCCGAACGGTCGGGGGATCAGTCTCGACGCCAACCCGAAGCGGGATGCCTACCGCCCGTGACCGAGGGCGTCGGTCTCGTCGTCCCGGCGGGAACGGCGTCACTCGGTGACCTCCGTGTGGATCGCGCTGGTCCTCGCCGTGGCAGCCACTGTGCTGTTCCTGACGAGGGCCGACACGCGGCAGTTCCTGAACGCAGTGGTCACTCGGACGAGCTGGGAGCGGTCGATGCAGGTCGCGGATGGTGCGGCGGGCATCGGCTCCCTCGAGGCCGTCGAAGTGTTTGTGGCCACCGCTGGGCCCTACGCACCGGGGTATGTGGCGATGATCAAGCTCGACGACCCGCACGAGCGTGTCCTCGTCTCGATCGCGGATCCCGACTCCCGAGCTGGTTTCCCGATCGACATGGAGGACGACGGGATCCCGAGAGCTGACCTCGCGGCGTACGTCGCGGGGTGGAATCTGCGGGGTGTCGTCGAACCGCGCTACCGAGACGCCTTGCTCCTCCGTCACTTCCAGAACGTGCTGACGTGACGCTGGCGCTTCCCCGCAGCGAAGCGGCTGCGATCTGACCAGCCGTGATCAGCCGTGCCGCGTCGCGGTCAGGCAGCGGTCGGCGGCACGACCCCCGCAGAAGCGTCCCGGATCAACGACGTCACGACCCCGTGCACGACCCGCGCCGCCCGAGCCGCAGCGTCGTCGAGGTGCTCTTTGAACTCGTCCCCGTCCGGCGCGCATAGGTCGCTGATCCCCCGGACCGACACGAACGGCATGTCGTGCACGTGTGCGAACTGGGCGATCGCCGCCGACTCCATGTCGACGGCGGCCACGGTCGGGAAGGCACTGCGGAGGTCCCGCGCCCGCCCTTCCGTGACGAAGATCTCGCTCGACCCGATCGGCGCACGACGGAGGACGTCCTCGGTCTGCACCGCGAGGGCCCGGCGGACCAGGTCGTCGGCCGCCACGAACCCGGGCGGCATGCCCGGCACCTGGCCGAGCGCGTACCCGAAGGCCGTGGCGTCGGCGTTGAGGTTCACGTACCAGTCGCCGACGACGACGTCGCCGAGCTGCACCGCGCGGGCGAGGCCGCCGGCGGTCCCCACGCTGATCACCGGGATGCCCGAGCCGAAGTCGTGGAATGCGTGTGCCACCGCGGCGGTCGCGTTCGTGAAGCCGATGCCGCTGCGCCGGACGGCGACGATCGCCCCGTCGACCTCGAGCAGGTGGCCCTCGTCGTGGCCGCCGGTCGGGCCGCTGAGGAGGTCACCGCCGCCGAGCAGGTCCGTGAAGGCCGAGACCTCTTCGCTCATGGCGGCGATGATGATCGCCGCAGGCGTCCGAGGGTCGTTCACCACCTGATCCTCCCACAGCGGCGGTGACCCGAGCCTCCGGACCAGCCCTGCACAGGCGCCGTCGGCCCCCGGATGCCCCGCGCCGTCCGGTCCCCGTCGAGCAGCAACACGTCGGCCGGATCGCCCCCCCCCCCCCCCCCCCGGCGGGGGGGGGCGGGGGGGGCCCGGGGGGGGCCCCCCCGGGGGGGGCGGG